>CANQMK010000014.1 GCA_947624895.1 uncultured Oscillospiraceae bacterium
CTGCGCCATGTGGCCGGCACCCAGTGGGGCGGTAAGAAGTACATGAACATGAGGCACTTGGAGGCGGTGCTGGAGGACGCCTCACTTGTCGTCTGACCTCATTCCCTCCAGAGACTGCAAACCTTTTTGCGCATAATTCTTGACACGACCCGCTCATTCCGCTGTTCCTCCTTTCCAAATCGAACCCGCTCCGCTGGGTTTCGATTTGGTTCTTCCCGAGCCCTGAAACCATGCGGTTTCAGGGATTTTTCTTTGCCCATTTCCGAGAGGCGGCATCCGCTTGACCCATAACTGCCCCTGCGGAACGCCGGGACGGGGGATAGAGGGCTCGACGATCTGTACTTCCCCAAAGAAAGATGGAGATCATTGATTCCTTTGAGAGTCAAGCAAACGGGGTGGTCCACGATGGGGATCTTACAAAAAGGGATGGACCTGTAGTACCCATTTTTTGACGGATCCTTTTCACGCCCTAAGGCGGTTTGTTGGCTGCGCAAAGTTCAAAAATCGCTTTTGTGGGAATGGATATTTTTATGCGGTCAAAGATGACCCGCCTTGAGAGGATAGTTTCCCAATTGAGACACATGCACTGTTGCACTTTTTTCAATAGATCGTTATACAAGATGAGAGGATCAAATCAACTCGCACTGATCCAATGTCGATCGCTGGTCGATTGAAGGACAAGAGGGTGATTCCGACGCGGAAGGAAAAGCGGGCTCAACACTTTTTGAATATCGTCAAGAAACTCAAAGGAAAGGAGGGAGTCCGCCTGCGGGAGCCGCGCCGCGGAGTTCTCGCCACGGCGGAGACGGTACAGGCCGCGGCGGAGAAAGTGGGCTGGACCCGGAGGTCGCCCAGACCTCGGAGGGCATGGCCGTTTATCCCTTTGAGACCGGGAGCATGGCGTTCCGGACCCCACGGTCCGAAACTGGCGAGCGACCTTTAGCGTTTCCCTCTATGAGTCCAAGGATGTCTATGAGAGTACGCGCGCTGTTGGCAACGGACAGTTTGCCGCGCGGTTAAAGGAGGCAACTTCATGAAACGTGTTTTCCCGATGATTTTACTGCTGCTTTTCCTGACCGGTTGTAATAGAACACCGGGGGCTTGGCCGGAGCCGACGCGGGAGGAGCCGGCGGTGGAGGCCACGGTCCAATTGCTGGGCGATACACTGGGCCGATCCCTCAACTTACGGGAAGGCCAGCTTTACGAAGTGCGCGATTATACGGAAACCTATATATTGCTCCTTATCACCGATCCGGACAAAAAACCGGACGCTGTGATCAACGATCAGTTTTTGCCAGTCTATTGCGACAAATTTGTGCTATATGACACTGCCGCGTGCTCTGTTGTAAAAGAATATCCCATTGACCGTTTCGGATATTGTCCCAGCGCTGTCTACGCCTTTGACGGCGTTGCCTTTTCCTTCTTCTCGGTGACAGACGCGCTGGAGATGGATAGCGCCGTTTTGTTTACCAAGGGCGAAGCCCCCGTAGTTGTTCATCAAGGCAGCTATTCTCCCTTTGATGCCGGCCCGGTTCTACATAGAAGCAAATGTGGTGTCTTGTTCAGTTACCACGATTATCAGACCGACGAATTCGGGTTAAGCCTCCTGGATCCAAATTTACGCGTAACATCCGTGTTGGACTTCACGGCCGCGGATACAGACTATATTTCCGATGATTTTGCGTCATCCTCCAACTATGCGGTTTACGCGGCAGGACAAGATCCCGCCGTCGTTTTCTATGTCGTCCAGGCGGACGATTTGTCAACCCCGTTTCCGGTTGTCCTTTCGGCGGGGGAAAAAATTCACGGTTTCACGGTGAATGATGAAGTGTTGTATGTATCTGTCACGGAGAGTGAAGGCGGAAAAGGGGAAACGCCTTGCGTGAAAACCGCGGATTTGAAGACTGGGCAATGGCTCGACGCATTATCAATGGATCTCCCGCTGTACAGGATCACGGCCAATGAGGAGAATGAAATCTGTGGATTTCAGTACTCGACCTTCTGTTTGTACAGAGTCGATGGCGCTTTGCATAAAGAGAGTTTAGGCGACACATTGATCCAGGGGGACTTTGGCGCGGTCTTTTCCTGGGGAGAGCGCTTTCTCGTGGCGCTGGATCGGATGGAAGGATCACCGAGGGTGTGGCTGATCTCTCCCCCTTAGTTTTTCCGTTAGGGGGATTTGACCAGTACCGTGTCCGCCGGCCGTTGGGCCCAGCTGTGATCTGTCGCGAAACCGCTTGTCATACCTCCTCCGCGAATGATTTGAGTTTGGCGTAAAGATCTTCAAGAATAAAGCGGGAGTCGATGCTTTTATACACCCGTATCGGCCGGTGCTTTCCGCTGTGGATATAGCGCATATCTTCGGTGAATTCGGGTGCGGGCCTTAGTTCCCACTCCCCGCAGTCGCCGTACATTATGACGCCGATCGCGGGCGAATCTCCGAGGATCCGATCCTCGGCGGGCCTGGATCGGGCCGCGTTGTTGAAAGCAACGACATTTTTGGCAAGATACCTCCCTATTTCGCCGTGTGGACGGACTTTATCATAAAGCTCCGCAAACGAAACGGGCATCATTAAGAAATACGACCTAACTTCCAGGCAAAATCAAGCTGGATCAACTATCAAGCTGTGTTTTTCGGTGTTGAGGCCGCCTGCCGCGCCGCAGGCGACAAAGTCGCCCCGCCTTCCAAATCGAGCCAGCCTGAACCGACCGCCGCGCCGACCAAAAATCCCTGAAACCATACGGTTTCAGGGATTTTTCTGCGTCCATTTTTCGCTTGCCACCTGTGGGGGGCTTCCCCCCTTACGGTAGTAGGTGGGGGCGAGCCCCCGCCCCGTGGGGGTGTTTCACCCTTTGCGGTAGTAGGTGGCGGGCGGATGATCAACAGAGAGGAGGTGAGGCGAATGCCTGGAGGTTGGGAGGCGCGGCCGCTGATGTGGACGGATACGCTGTTGGTGTCGATCCTGGACGAGGCTTGGCGCGCCGTCGAGCGGCGCATGTGGGAGAAGGCCCTGGGAAACGGCGCGGCCCGCAAGGAGGAGGTCCATGTGGGGATGCGGCTCCTCCACCGGGCGCTGGGCCCGGGGGTGGTCACCCGGCTGGAGGACGAGCTGGTCTATGTGGACTTTGACGCGGGGGAACGGAGTTTTCAGCTGTGGGCGGCCTGCGCCAAAAGACTGTTCCTGAAGCGCTAGAAGACACAGAAAGGAGACGAAAAGATGGCGTACACAAAATATGAAGAGGACGACCGGGAGGCGGTAGCGGAGCGGCTGTGGGAGCGCGACCACACGAGCTGCGGGGAGAGCCCCGCTCAGGCCTGGCGGAGGATGCAGGCCAGCCGGCCGCATAGCGCCGAGACGTGAACGCCCTTGGCCCATATTTGCCCATACGGGACGCCGGAGCGGGGCAGTTGTTTTTGATCGTACCTCCCTGAGGGAAGGGTGTCAACGGCACGCGGAAACGGAGACATGCTTGTAACTTGCGTGCCATCTGTGGTATGTTATAGATAGAGAAAAGACGGTGGCAGCCGTTGGCCGCAAGCATAGGAGGAGTGCACATGGGAGACAGAACACGGGTCAATGCCAGGCAGGCAACGCTGGCGGTGCTGAAGGTACTGCAGGAGAGGACGGACGAGACGAAGCCCATCCATATTCCGGAGATCGTCGAGGAACTGAAGAAGCCGCCATATGAGATTTTTACAAACCGGGATACGGTCAAGCGTATTCTGGACGACCTCCGGCTCGACCAATTCTATCCGGAGGTGCAGTGTGAGACCCTGCGGCGGGGCTGTAACGGGGAGTGGCAGGACTACACCTACGGCTACTGGTACAAGCAGCCCTTTGTCTTTTGGGAGGCGGCACCGCGGTTTGATGAGCGGGTCAAGGAGAACGTCACCTTTTTGCGCCGGGTCATCCGCAACAACAAAAAACGCCGAGGAAGGGAGAATACCGTCAGTTTCCACTTTGGCGGCTATGGCTCGGACGGCGCGGTCCACCCCAAAAAGGAGAACAGGCGCATCAACAATGTGTTGCCCCTGCGGCTGTGCGTGGCCTATGGAAATCCCTACCTCATTGGGCTGTTTCCGGGAGAGAGGGACCTGGCGCACTTTCGCGTCGACCTGATGACCAAGCTGACCGAGCAGAGCGGTCCGGAGGAGAGAGACGAGCGCCGCCGTTTCACCCGCAGCCGATTGGAGATGGCGAAGCTGAACGAGTATCTGGCCTCTCACCTATATATGTCCTTTGAAAAGGGGGCGCTGCCTCAGAAAACGACCCTGCGCATCAGCAAAAAGGGATGGTCAGACCGCCCGGACGCCAGTCTGACCTTTCTCTACGATGCCTTCCGGGGCAATTGGCAGACGGTACGGGAGGACGAGGAGATGGTGGAGGTGCAGGTGGAGTGCCTGGAGCGGGGGATCGAGTTGTTCGTTTGGCAATACCTGGATCGGGTGGAGGTCGTGGGGCCCAAGGCGGTCAAGGAGAAGGTGGAGCGCGCCCTGCGGGAACGGTGTGAGAAGTATTTGGACCAATAAATACATACGCGTTATATGCGGGCCACGCTCGGTATCATGAAAACAGAAAGGGGATGTCAAATATGGGCATGACACGCACGGAACTGAAAAACCGCATCGGCAGTATTTTGCTGAGGGATGTGGTCGGGTGCGACCTGAAATGGCAGTGGTGGCCGATGAGTGAGTCGGCGTCGCATATGGACGACTGGAAGTGGCTGTGCTGTTACAAACTGGATGACAGCCCGGAGGGGGACTGCGACGTGTCCCTGTGCAGCATGGTCTTTTA
This sequence comes from uncultured Oscillospiraceae bacterium, assembly GCA_947624895.1. Lineage (GTDB taxonomy): Bacteria > Bacillota > Clostridia > Oscillospirales > Oscillospiraceae > MGBC124762. Next base: position 4,797 of record CANQMK010000014.1, read on the forward strand.
CGCCCTGGCGCTGGGCCTTCGGGAGGAGTGGTATATCACCCGGCAGCCCGGGCGCAGCCTGAACTACCAACTGGAGCTGCGTCAGCCCCCCGAGAGCGAGGAGGGACAGGCGGAGGAGTATGTCCTCCGGGGGGACACCATGAACTCCTATGCCACCACGATGCACATCTACCTGGACCTCCGGGACAAGGACAAGAAGGTGAACCCTGAGGACGAATGCTGGGAGGAGTTGGTGCTGCGGGAGAGTACGGCGGAGAAAGTGGAGAAACTGCTGTCCCCTGCCGCTTGGGAGTTTATCCGGCGGGTACATACCATAGGTAATATGCTCCCGGTACCTCACCAGGCGTATGCCCCGAAGACAGGGAATAGAAGGCGGGCCACCTTCAACACGCTCCGCAAGGATAAAACAGAGGACTACTTCGACCTGACCCTGCTGTGTCTGTACGATCACTTTACCGGCGACAGCGATGACGTCCACACCATGGAGTGGCTTTTGGAGGAGAAAGGGGACCGGGCCATGAGCCAGCGCTGGCTGGACAGCTTTGGCAAGGGCCGCGAGGGCTGGACGCGCTTTGTGGAGCAAAACCTGCTGCAGGACTTTGTCGATCGCCGCGAAGCGGGGGACTGGGGTAGGCCCAAGGAACTGTGGGAGGGGCATTTTGAAGGGTCGGTGCCGCCCGAAAAAACAGAGCAGTGCGAGGCCTTCTTTACCAACGCCAGCGCCTGGATACTGGCCCGGAGCACCCGCATGAGCGGCAAGGTCAAAGAGCAGTACCCGACGGAGTTTTCGAGTGTCGAGGAACTGCTGGAGCTGGCCGAGACCTTACTGCCCGAGGCGAAAAGCGAGGGAGAGGTGTAAGGGATCGTGGCTGTGATCCTGACCGGCGATACCCACGGCGATTTTGACCGCATCGAGGAATATTGCGAGGAATACGACACCACCCCCGATGACGTGATGGTCATCCTGGGGGATGCGGGGGTCAACTACTTTTTGGACGAGCGGGATGTGGAGAAAAAAGAGCGGCTGACCCGGCTGCCCATCACCCTCTTTTGTGTCCACGGCAATCACGAGGAGCGGCCGGAAGAGTTGGACGGCTACGTGGAGATGACCTGGCACGGCGGCGTGGTGCTCTACGAGCCTGACTACGCCAACCTCCTCTTTGCCCAGGACGGCGCAGCATACGATTTTGACGGCAAAAAGGCCGTCGTCATCGGCGGGGCCTACTCGGTGGACAAGTTTTATCGCATTGCCAATGGCGTGCCCTGGTTTCCCTCCGAGCAACCTGACGAGGCGGTCAAGGCCCGGGTGGAGGCCAGGCTGGAGCGCCTGGGCTGGCAGGTGGACTATGTGTTTTCCCACACCGCACCTTTTGCCTATGTGCCTCGCCACGCCTTTCTGCCCACCGTTGACCAGAACACGGTGGATCACTCTACCGAGGAGTGGCTGGATACGATCGAGCGGCGGCTGGACTATGACACCTGGTACGCGGGCCACTTTCATATCACCGAGCGGATGGGCCGGGTCCACCTGCTCTACGAGGACTACGAGAAATTGGAGGGATAGGGATTGCCAAAGATTTTCTGCGTCAGCGATATCCACGCGCATCTGGACGCGCTGGAGGAGGCGCTGGGTCGGGTCAAAGAGAAGGCCTCCGAGGGGGACCGGCTGATTTTTCTGGGGGACTACATCGACAACGGCCCGGACAGCGGCGGGGTGCTGCGGCGGATCTTTGAGCTTCAAAAGGCCTATGGGCCAGAGCGGGTGATCGTCCTGCGGGGCAACCACGAGGAGATGCTGCTGGAGTGGCTGGATACCTTTGCCGGTCCGGCGGCGTGTCGGCGGGATGAATATGGGTGGCCTCTCTGGAGCGATTGGCTGGATGGCGACGAGGACCTCCAGACCCTGCGAAGCCTGATAGCGGAGTCCCAGTTTGCCTCCTTCCGGTCGGTCATGCCCGATCTATCCAAGGAGAACCTGAACATCACCGCCGCCAAAATGGTGCTGGAGAATGACCGGGAACTGATCCGCTGGCTGCGGAGGCTGCCTTATTTTTACGAGACAGAGACCCAGATCTTTGTCCACGCCGGCATCGACGAGGAGGCCGGAGACTGGTGGCGGGAGGGCACGCCGGAGAGCACCTTTGCAGCGAAATACCCCGCCGCCTTTGGCCCGTTCCCGAAGGATATCATCGCCGGGCATATTGGCACCGCGTCTCTGAGCGGCGACCAGGACTTCCACGACATCTACTGGGACGGGGCCAGCCACTATTACATTGACGGCACGGTGTATGTGAGCAAGTGCCTCCCGGTGTTGATGTACGATGAGGAGACTGGAACGTACACCTCTCTGAGCGGCGGACCAATATCTAAGAGGGGAGTGAGTTGACCTTTTCATGGTTTACCGCGAGGTAACTGTTTCCAGCTTTGCGGATCTCGCCTGGCGGTGGAGGACGCCCTTTCCCTGCCGGTGGACCTGGTCGCCAGCGAGGCGTCGGACGCCGAGTTCCTGGACGCCATCGCGAAAGCGGAGGCGCCGCTTGATCGGGACGCGGGATGAGCAAACCCGCAACTTCTATGTCCACGCCCACCCGTTTGGAAAACGCTGAATGAGGATGCCCCGGCGCTGAAAACCGCCTGCGAGCATATCCAGTAAGCCCTTTGACCCAAACGCGGACCCAGACACGGAACGGGGCAAAAAGCGGACTGCTTTTCACGCACGGTTATGCTATGATAACGGTAAGTTTTTCCGTTGCATATAAAAGCGTCTGCTTTTATAAAAAATCATTTTTTAGCGGGAGGAAGAAAACAATGAGCATTTCGGACAAGATAAGAGTTGTGCTGAGCATCGTGGCGGCGGCTGGACTGTTCGGCGTGGGCTTCGTGGTGTCCAGCAACGCGACAGTGCCTATGTGGGCCCGCATGACGGTAGATGTGCTGTCCGTGTTGAACCTGGTGTGCACCATCGTGACCGCGCAGGAGTTGGTCAAGAAGGGCAAAAAGTAACAGAAGTCAAAAGGGAGGCGGCGATGGGCCGCCTCCCTTTCTATGTCCCGCGTCCCGCGCGGGACCAGGTTCTTATCGCCTGATTTCACCGACCCATCAGTCGGTACGCGAAGGGGCAGCGTTTTGCGTAAAACTTATAGTAGAACTACTCCACCAGCCCATACTTGACCTTGATTCTGTCCAGCTTTTCCAGCATCGGTTCCGCGCCGAACCAGAGGAATACCACCGTCGCGGCGGCATGGATGCAGTCCATAGGAAACCCGGACAGGTAATAGGTCAGCAGGATCTTCCCGTTGAGCCCTTGCGTCCAGATCAGAGCGGACGATGTATTCATGATGCCGCCGTAGAGCAGGATGGCCGCCAGGGCGGCGAAGGCGCACAGAGACCCCCTGCTACGGCGGAGCAACCCCTTGCGGAAGAGGAACCCCGCCAGAAAACCGATGATCCCCATGGCGAACATCTGCCAGGGAGTCCATGGCCCCTGGGAGAACAGCATATTGGACGCCAGCATGGTCAGGCTGCCCACCAGGAACCCCGCCTCGCCGCCGAACGCTACGCCCGCGATGATCGTCAGCGCCATCACCGGCTTGAGTTCCGGCAGCATAAACAGGGCCGCCCGGCCAGCCACGCCGATGGCGCAGAGCACCGCGATGATCACCAGCTCCCTGGCCTGGGGCCTGCGCCCCTCAAACACCAGGAAAAAGGGAAGCATCGTCTCCAGCAGGATCAGCAGGGAGATGAAATAGTATTTCTTCCCGCCCAGATAATACACGCCGACAAACAGCGTCAGGGGGATCAACAGCAGAATCAGCGCTGTCCCCACCAGGGCGCGCTTCGTCAGCCTCCGCTTTTCCCGCGGGGTCTGGATCAGATAGTCGGGTCGGCGGTGCCGGTGGCTGACGCAGGAGGCGAATACGAACAGCGCGCACAAAAATACGGCGTATTGCCACATCTGATTTCTGGCCAGGGCAGTCATCCCCTCCGCGTCAATGAGCCGCGTCAGGTCGGTCACCCCCATGAACTGGAGAAACAGCACCGCCATAACAGCGCCGGAGAGGACCGCTCCCAGCCTGCGCCGCCAGGTCCGCTTTTTGGGCTCCCCGTCCGCCGTGTCCTCCGGCGGCTCTGGAAGAGGGGGGACGTCCCTGGGCAGTTCCGTGGATGGGGGCAGTACACCGCCGCAGGCGGAGATCACGTCCTCCGCCGTCACCGCCTTGGGCAGCAGGGCGCGGGCCATGCGGTTGGCCGACGTGGTGTAGAAGCTGTTGCCCGAGAAGAAGGCCCGGGGAGGACCCTCGGTGACGATCCCACCATCGAAGAGGAGGGCGCACCGCTGGGCATATCGGGCGCAGAACTCGACGTCGTGGCTCACCATCACCACGGCGACGCCCCGTCGGAGCAGCGCCTGCAATATTTCCGCAAACACCTGCTTGAACTCGGCGTCCAGCCCCTTGGTGGGCTCGTCCAGAAGCAGGATCTGGGGGTCCAACAGCAGCACCTTGGCCAGCGCCGCCCGCTGCTGTTCTCCCCCGGATAGGTCGTAGGGGTGGCGGTCCAGAAGGCCGTTCAGCCGACAGAGGGTGGCCGCGTAGGCCACCCTGGCGTCTTGCGCCTCCCGGGCCATCTCTCTCCCGCCCAGGATCTCGTACAGGTCCTCCCGCACCGTCTTCTTCACAAAGAGGGCCTTGGGGTCCTGGGGCAGCATCCCCACCGCGCCGTGGACGGTCACCTGGCCCCGATAGGGTTCCAGCAGACCGGAGAGCAGTTTGAGGCTGGTGGTCTTACCGGCGCCGTTACCGCCCAGCAGGGCCAGAAACTCCCCCCGCCGGAGGTCCAGAGACAGTCCCTTCACCACATCGGGCAGGTCCTTTTCATACCGGAACCAGAGCTCCTGACAGGAGACGGCCAGCTCTTTTCCACAGGGGGGGACTCGCTCCTCCGGCAGCGCCTGGAGCGTGTGTCCGGCGGCAAAGGATGTCAGCCAGTCCCGGCCCTCCCGGACGGTGACGGGGGCGGGGCTGTCGTTCTCCACCGCCGCCCACACCCGCATGGCGGCGGGCATGGCCAGGAACATGGCGTGACCGGCAGAGCGCAGGTTTGCCCCGATCTGCTGGGGCGTGCCCGTGCACAGGATGCGCCCCCGGTCCATCACCGCCACCCGGGTGGCCAGGGGGAATGCCTCCTCCAGCCGGTGCTCGGTCAGCAGGATGGTGGTGCCCAGTTCCCGGTTGATCTTGCCCAGGGTGGCCAGGAAGTCCGAGGCGGCGACGGGGTCCAGCTGGGCGGTGGGCTCGTCCAGAATGAGGACGGAGGGCTGCATGACCATGATAGACGCCAGGTTCAAAAGCTGTTTCTGCCCGCCGGAGAGCTCGGTCACGCTCTTGTAGAACCAGGCCTGGATGCCGAAGAAGGAGGCCATTTCCGCCACTCGGCGGCGGATGGTGGGCGTGTCGTATCCCAAGCTCTCCAGACCGAAGGCCAGCTCGTGCCACACCTTGTCGGTGACGATCTGACTGTCCGGGGACTGCTGGACAAAGCCGATGGCCCCGCTCTGCTCCCGCTGGCCCAGACTGTCCAGGGGCCGCCCCTCAAAGAGGATCTCCCCGGACCGCGCCCCGTGGGGGGTCAGCACGGTCTTGAGCTGCCGCAGCAGCGTGGACTTGCCGCAGCCGGAGGGGCCGCAGAGGACCAGGAACTCCCCCCGCTCCACCGTCAGGCACACGCCGTCCAGGGCCCTGGTCCTCTGCTCCGGATAGGAGAAGGTCAGGTCCCGGATCGCGAACGTCTCCATACGACATCCTCCTTTCGATCCAGGATCACCGGCGTCAGACACAGCGCGGCGTAGACCGCCTGAAAGCAGACGGTCAGCGGGGTCACGGGCGCCCCCTTCATGGTGGGGTAGTACCGCCAGTACAGCCCCCCGGCGGCCCAGCCGCAGAGGAGGAAAAAGCCACAGGAGCCCAGCCAGGCCAGCAGGGCCTTGTCCCGGCCGTCAAAGCGGTAGATGGAAAAGGCCGTGCGCCCGGGCAGGCCGTAGCCCCGACCTCTCATGCTGTCCGCCGTCTCGATGGCGTCCTCCATGCTCCAGGTGAGCAGGATGGACAGGATGGTCACGGAATTGCGAAGCCGCCGGAGCAGAGGGCCGTCGGATATGTCCCGCCCCACGCACCGCTGGGCCTCCCGCACCAGCTGAAGCTGTGCTTTGAACCTGGGCACGAACCGCAGTGCCATGCTGAGCACCAGACTGAGGGCGGGGATGACCCGCCCAAACAGGTAGACGAACTTATCGGAGGTCATCACGGCGGTGTAGCAGGAGAACCACAAGATGACCGCCGCCAGCATAGTCGCCGCCGCGACCCCGTACAGGATGCTCTCCAGGGTCAGCGGGTTGCCGCTGGGCAGATAGGTCAGCAGGGTGGCCCCCTCGTGGTTGAAGGCAGGATTGATCAGCGCCGCCATGAGCGCCATAGGCGCCAGAACAGCCAGCTGGAACCGCGCCGCCCTGCGCCCGTTGAGGTAGATGCTATACGTCGCCGCGCAGCCCAGAGAGATGACCAGACTGGCCGGGTGCAGGAAGAACATGGTGAAGATCAGGACCAGGGCAAAATAGAAAAAGTTGACGATGGGATGACAGCCGGAAAACGTGTCACGATGTTGGATGGTGGGTCACCTTCTTTCCTGTTGCGGCAAGGGTCCGCTCGGGCCGCATAGCCGTTATCCTCCGATGGCGTTGAAGCCGCCGATGTCCGCGCCCAGATCACAGGTGTACTCCCAGCAGATCACATCGCCGTCCTGGAGCTGGTAGCGGGAACAGCCGTAATTGGGGAACCACTCGTTTACCTTGTACATCCACCCGGACAGCTCGCCGCAGTCGAACTCATACAGGTTTTGGATGCCCTCGATATAGGCGCTGTTGTATATGGGCGTATCCTCGAACTCCATGTGGATGCCCTGTTGCTTGCAGGTGCGCTGGAGGACGTTGAACACGCTCTCCCCCTCGTAGAATGTGACCGTGACAGCCGGCAGGACCCAGCCGTCCTCCGGCACCAGCTCCGCCTTCTCCGGGTCCAGCCAGTCCATGTGGTCGAGTATGGCGGCGCAGGAGATGGACAGGGTGCAGGTATGCGCCTGGTCGGAGAGCGCCGCGTCCTGGGGCTCCACCGGCAGGGGCTTGCCCTCCGGCGCCGGGTCCGTCAGGTACTTGTCCTTCCCCGTCTCCGGGCCGATGACCATGCCCTGGGACTGGGCGTACGCTTCGTCTCCCGCCATGATGCCAGGGGAGGAGCCGCCTGTCAGGGCCGCGTCCGCCTTTTCCTGGACGGTCATGCCGCCGCCCGGCCCGCCGGGGCGCCCCTCCGGGGGCCGCTCCTCCGGCGCCCAGCTGTGCGCAGAGGGCGGGGCGGGAACCTCCGGCGGTTGGCTGACCTCCAATTGTGGAGCGGCCTCCGGCAGTTGGCTCGCCTCCGGCCGTTGGGCGGTCTCCGGCGACCCGTCGGCCTCCGCCGCGGTCTGATCCGGCGCTTGCGGGCCGGGGACCGCGTCACCCGCAACAGTCCAGCCCTGGAGGCCCGGCGCGCTGCCGCCGTACCAGAACGCCGCGGCCAGCACCGCGATCACCAGCACCGGCGCCAGGACCTTCCACTTGTTTTTCTTCCACCAGTCCATAGACCGTCCCTCTTACAGCAGCTGGGCCGTGCCCAGCAGATTGAAGAGCATCCGCGCCATCTCGCACCGCTTCACCGCCGCCTTGGGCTGGATGGTCAGGGCGGAATGATCCAGGATACCCTCCCGATAGCAGAACGCCAAGCCGGGCCTCGCCCAATCCGATACGCTGATATAGTCGCTGAACTGGGCCAACACGTTCCGAACGGCGGCGCTGTCAAGCTCCGTATCCACGCCGCACAGCTTGGCCGCCCGGGACACCATGGCCGCGCCCTCCTCGCGAGTTACCGAGCCCAGGGGGTTGAACTTGCCGCCGCCTACGCCGTTGATGATGCCGCTGGCGCTGGCCGCGCCCACCTCGCCGGCGTACCACGCGGAGGCGGGCACGTCGCTGAACTTGTCCGTGACCTGGGGCGTCAGGCCCAGAGCCCGCGCCACCATGGCGGCGAACTCCGCCCGGGTCATGGTATCCTCCGGCTTGAACAGGCCGTTGGAGCCCTTCAGGATGTCCCTGGCCGCCAGGGCCTCGATGGCCGCCTGGTCGGCGTGGGCGTTCTCCCCGCTGATGTCGTCAAACGTCTTGCCGACCTGTACGACCGGCATTTTTTTGACCGCGGGGTCCTTCCCCGGCAGGCCCACGGCGTCGCCCGCCCCGCCGGTGACGTGGATGGTCACGTCGTCCATCCGATAGAGGCTGGACTGATTTTTCTGTGCCCGCAGTGCCGCCACCAGGCCGTAGAACCCCTGCTCCGCCGCCATCTGGCTGGAACCAGCGCCGGAGGTGGTGTGCTGGAAGCCGCCGCCGCTGAGCCGGAAGCCCATCAGGTCGTCCAGCAGGGTCTTGCCGTTTTTCACGAACCGGGGGTCGTCTAAGGGGATGCCCAGCTCGCACAGGGCCACGATCACCTGCGCCACACTCTCCGAGTTGGTGGAGCCCCAGCTGGCGTAGCCGCCGTCGGCGTCCTGCATCCCGCTCAGGCAGACCAGGGCCTCCTTGGTGGCCTCGGCCACCGCGGGCTGGCCCTGATACTTGGCCAGGGCCTGGAGGGCCATGCCGGTGATGTCCGGGTCGGACGCCCCGTCGCCGGAGCCTGCCGCCGCCGTGCCGCCGGAAAGGCTCCAGCCGCCGTCGGGCAGTTGACACTCCAGGATGCGGTCGATGTACATCTGCCGGGTGGCCTGGGTCTTGGCCTCCTGATTGATGGGGATATCATAACCGCCGCAGTCCAGGGCGATGAGCGCCCAGATGGGGCCGTTCAGTCCCTGCCAGATGGTCTTGTCGTAGTCGCCCAGCGGTTTGGTCAGGTCGTACCCCGCCACGTCCGTGGGGTCGGCGCCGATGGCGGTCAGCGCCACGATGACCCGGCTGTACTCCGTGTACTTCTTCTCGTGGAGCACGCCGCCGCGGGCCTCGACATCTTCCTCCACAGTGCGGTAGTAGTCGTCCCAATAGGACTGCGGGACCGCGTACCCGCTGCGGGCCAGGCCGATGATCGCCCATTCGCCGCCGATGGAGCCCACTTGGGGACGGTGCGCCGCCTGAACCAGATACGCCGCCGTCTCCTGAACGGCGGCCTCTAACGCCTGGTCGCTGACCGCGGCGGAAGCGCGCGCCGTCAGGCCCAGAAGCAGGGCCAGTGTGAGCAGAAAGCCCAGTCCTCTTTGCCCGCGCTGTCTCATTGGACACATTCCCCCTTATGAGCCGGTCACGCCACAATTATGCGGACCACCCGCTCCAGGACCGTCGCCACCTCGGCCCGTGTGGCGTTGCCGGTCGGATCGAGCCTGCCGCCGTCCCTGCCCTGGATCAGCCCCGCGCCCACGGCCCATCTCACCGCCTCGGAGGCATAGCCGGAGACGACGCCTTGGTCGGAAAAGACCTCCAGACTGCCCGAGGCCGTCCCATCCAGGCCCAGAGCTTTGGCGTAGCGCCACAGCATGGTGACCAGCTGTTCCCGGGTGATGTCGCTGTCGGGGGCGAACCGTCCGTCATAGCCCTCCACGATGCCGTGCCGACTGGCCCAGGCCACGCCCTCGGCGTACCAGGCGTCCTCCGCCACATCGGAGAAGGCGCCGGTCGCCTCCGCGTCCTGTTCGCCCTCCAGCCGCCACAGCACCGTGGCCATCATGCCCCGGGTCATGGGGGCGTCGGGGGAGAAGGCGTTCCCGCCGGTGCCGTGGAACAGCTCGTGGCCGCTGGCGAAGTCCACCGCTCCGGCGTACCAGGCGCTGTCCGCCACGTCGGAGAAATCGGCGCTGTGGTGGATGACCTTCACCGTGCAGGAGCCATCCAGCAGGGCCTCGATCTGACCGTTCTCCACCAGGGACTTCCGCACCACCGTCTCGGCGCCGTCGGGCTCCACGATGACCAGAACTTCTCCCTCCGCCGCCGACAGGCCAACCTTGAGGCCGCCTTTCAGCGTCTCCACCGCCTTGCCGTCTACGGCCACCTGAATGGCGGCGCCGCCGTCCTTGGTCTCCACAGAGACGCTGACCTTGCCGCCGGACTGGTCGGCCAAGCCCTCCAGACTCGCCTGAGGGATGGTCACGTCAGCCGTGCCGGTCCTGATGGTGAGAGCCGCGTCGGTCTGCCTCGCCACCGCGTCCACGCTGGACTTGTCCAGCTCCACGGTGATCTTGTCCGCGCTGCCCTTCACCTGGGGCTCGATGACGATCTCGTCCGCGCCGGTCTGCTTCGCGTCGGCCACCGCGTCCTTCACCGCCTGGAGGCCGATCTCCGCCTTCGCTTCGCCGGAGGCGTCGGGGGTGACGGCGGGGGAGAGGGCCTCGGCGGGCTCGGGGCGCTCAGAGGGCCTGGAAGAAGTGGCGGTCCCGTTGCCCCAGTTGCTATCGTAGTCTGTCTCTTTCGTATAATCATCCGTATAGAACCACTCGACAGCGTCGCCGTTGCTCAGAACCTTTTCGGCATAACCCACATCGGGCATTTTGCCATTGAGCTTATACATCCAGCCGCTGTTGGGGCCGTTTGAAAACTCTTCGAGCCACTTACCGGCGTCGGGAAATCCGCTCGGGATCTGTACGCCGGAAATATAGCTTTCCTGATCTGTGGAAAAGCGGATGCCCGCGTTGCGCAGCATGGTGTCCGTCAATTCTTTTACCGTCGTCCCGGCAGGCACTGTAACACTTGTGGTCGGTATCCAGACCTGCACCGCGTGGCTGCCCGGATCGTTTTTGTCCACATAGTGAAGGGTGTCGCCGGTAAAGGTAAAGCGCACCGTATGATCCCGCCTGCCCGTTTCCGGGCCAGAGACTTCCGCTTTCCGCGTGAGAACAACAGGGTATTCCCTCTGCGTGCCGTTCACCGCCGTAACGCGGATCATGAACGAATTCGCGCCGACGGACAGCGGGTAGTCCTCGGTGTTTTTCCCATACGTGACCGGCATATAATCGCCTGTGCCCGCCTTCAGTTCCACTGTGGCATCGGGATTTAAGGAACAAATCTGGAATACCGCGTACTCGGTCAGATTCATTACCTCTCCGCTGTACTGGCCGTTCGCGTCGGCGGTCAGCGCGAGCCCATCGTTTACGACTACAGAGGCCAACTCCGTGCTGGAGTTGGGATCGGTCGAATTGGTAAAGTGGATCACCGCGATGTACGGCTCCCGTTCACCGCCCTGAACCAGCACCCGGACCGTGCGCTCACGGTTTTCGTCCGGCAGACCGACATACAGAGCGGAGCCGGTGTACTGCTCCATGTTCACATAGATCGTATCATCCTTGGCCCCCTGGACGCTGACAAGGGGAAACCCCTGATTTTGCAGGTCGACTTCATAATAGGCGATCGCGCCGTTTTTCAGGGTGTAGGAGGGCGCGGGCAGCGCCTCGCCCTTGACAAGGATCTTCGGCGCCGCGGTGACGCCGACATCACCGTTTTGACAGGAGGAACAGGTCTTGGTAACGGTGCCGATCTCCGGGGAGACTGTGCCGAAGCCGCCGTTTTGGGGGATATCGGCAACGCTCTGGAGGCGGATATAGTGGATCGCCTTACCGCTAAGGTCCACCGGCTTGCCGTCCCGGTCAACGGCCCAGGCGAGGTCCATGCCGTCGCCGATCTTCAAAGAGGCGTCATAGGGATTGGCCGGGACAGCAGTCACCCAATAGGTGCCCTCGCCGTTGGCATTCCCGGAGCAGGCCATAACGTCGCCATAGCCGAAGTTCACATTCTTGGGGTATCCCTCATGGCCGTTTTCCCCCTGACGGGCGATCATCAGGCTCTCTGTCACGCTGCCGTCCTTCAAGATGGCGTAGTCATAATAGGTCGAAAGCTCATAGTGCCGCTGACCGGCCAGGTCGTACCACGTGACGCCGTCTTCAGAGACTTTCACACCGGCGCATTCAGGCGCGCCGCCGGAACTGAAGCCGTTCCCGTAAACGATGAAGTCCACACCAAAGGGGTTGCGCGGATCGTCCATGACCGGGTCCTCATAGTAGTAGTCGATGTAGCCGCCGAACCCGCCCAGACAGGTATACTTGTTCCAGGCCGTCTTTGTGGTCAGCGTATTCTCGCCGGTGAGCTGATCGACCACGTAGGTGGAGTCCTTCGGGTGGTAGGCCACCACGCGGTCCGGGGTATATACGCCGTCATAGGGGGATTTCTCCGTGAACCCGCTTATGAGAAGGGAGCCCGTCTCCCCGCCCCGGCCCGTCGTCAGGGTATAGGTCCGGGTGATGTCCGCAAAGACCACGCGGTAGACGGTGACGTCCCGGCCATTTTCCCGCCTGTCCGTGCCGCCGGTCTGCACCGCGTCGTTCACGTTCAGCTCTGTGCCCCTGTCAACGGTCACGTCGAGGACGGCCCTCGTCATGCCGTGGTCGATATACAGGGCCATGGAGCTGGTCTTCCCCGATCGGAACGGCGCGCTGAGGGAGGTCCGCTCTGCGCCCTGGATGCGCACGATGTTCGCGGAGGCCTCCATGGCCCCGGTATCGCGCTCCACATGCACCGTATAGGAATCCGCAAAGCGCTGCCCGTTCTCCTCGAAGTTCAGGGACAGGGTGACCGTCAGCCGATCCCCGGTGAAGGGGATGGCCGGCAGCATATAGAGGCCGTCTTCTCCCGCGGCGATGTTTTCGCCGCGTTCGGCGGGCCGGCCGTCCACGATGACCGTCACGCGCTTTTTCCCGGCGTCCGCGATGGTGTTGAGCTTCACGCCGGTCAGCTGGAACCCGGTGGTGTCCTCGTTGGTATAGACGGTGTATTCTTTCGCTTCGGGCGTAAACCCGATCTGGCCGTCGCCGCGGAACAGCTCGCCCGCATAGTGGCCGTTTCCGAGCCTCGTGCTGGTGTCAAAAGCGGGCTGCCCGAACACGTTCAGCGCGGCCAGGGACAGATCCGGCTCGTAGACCGTGATGCCGGTGTGGGTAAAGACATAGCTTCCATTTTTGTCATAGCCCGTGAGGGTATCATCGCCGGTCTCCGCAAAGGTCAGCACCACCTTGCCCTCGGCGTCGGTGGTCCCCAGGGCGGTATCGGCCATCGTGCCGTCCTCCCGGACCCGCCGCACCTCCATACCGGCCAAAGGCCCCCGCGCGGTCTTCACCTGGAAGGTATAGCTGCGGCCCTTGGCCAGCCTTGGCGTATCGCCGTCCAGGAACTCCAGCCACGCGATGCCCGTCTCGTCGCCATTGTCGTCCACGCCGGTAAAGAAGCGGATGCTGTCGCCGTTCTTCAAATAAGTGGAGGCGGCGCTGCTCATGGGCATCGGCTCGTTGTTCAGGAGAAAGCCGGAGACCTTGCTGTCTACGCCAAACAGCTTTGTGATATTGCCGGAGGCATCCACAGCGAGATCGGTCTCCACGTCCTTGCCATACGCGGCGTGCGCGGCCACCAGCGCGTCCAGCGCGCTGACCTGATAGGGCTTCACCTGATCGGTGAGACCGGCGCCCTCAGCCGCCGTATTCGACGCGGAGACTGTCTTGATCTCCGCGCAGTCCTTCGCGCCCTGCACCTCTACGGTGACGCTGTTCTCCGGATAGGAGCGCAGGGAGAGACCATACTCGGCCAGCACCGTGTCGGCGTCGGAGCCCTTCTCTGTGTAGACCACCAACTGATCCGGATCGCACCCTGTAAAGTTTACCTTGTCCCCGATCTTTGTGGCCGCCGGAATGACCAGCGCCTCCAGAGCGGTACAGCCATTGAAACCGCAGTTGAGTTCAGAAATACGCTCGGGGATCACGATCTCACGCAGCTTGTAGCAGTAATAAAAGCAGTTGGAAGCCAGAGTGTCCACAGAGGCCGGGAGCTCCACGTGCTCCAGTGATCTGCATTGGTACAGACACAGGGTTTTCAGCGTAGACGGCAAGGTCACCTCTCTCAGGCTGGAGACAAGCGTTAGATCAAGCTCCTCCACGCCCTCGGGGATGACCAGCTTTTCTACACCGGCGCTGTGAAAGGCTTTTTCCCCAATGGTCCTGACGGTATCCGGGATGTCCAGTTCTCTCAGGGCGCCGCAGCTGTAGAACCACCCTTCCCCGATCTCTGTCAGCCCCTCGGGGAGCTTTACCGTGTTCAGCGCCTCGTCATAACAGAACAAATTCGTTCCGAAGGAGACCTCCGCCCCGCGCGGCTTTGACAGGTCGACCGTCTCCAGCGCCGACATGTTGGAAAACGCGTAGGAGCCGAGTTCCCGGATGCCGACCGGCAGGTCCAGGGCGGAAATGGCGGTATGGTAGAACACGTAACTGCCGACGCGCTCCATCGTGTCCGGCATGTCGAGCCCAATCAGACTGGTGCAGCCATAGAACGCGCGGTCGTCGTACTCGGTCAGCTTGCTGCCCTCGCCAATGAAAAACTCCAGCAGGCTGGCACAGTTCGCGAAAGCATATTTGCCCACCCGGGTGACGGTATTCGGCAGCTTGATGCTGGTGAGTTCTTTCAGCCCGTAGAAGGCGTAGTCCGAGACTTCGGTGAGCGGGGCCTGCACGGTGATCGCGGTGACCGGCTGCCCGGTAAACGCGTAGGCGCCCACGCCGCGGATGGCGGTGCCGCCGAGCTCTTCCGGGATGGTGAGCTCAGTCTCATCGCCTGTATACTGCACGATCACGCCGGTGCTCTTATCCACAACAAAGCCGTCCCGCGTCAGCAGGTTTTGATCCTCATCCAGGCCGAGGATCTGGAAGCTCACGTTGGCGGAGGCGGTGCATCCCATCAACGGAGAGCCCGCGGGGCCGTACAGCGTGATCGGCGTGGCCCCCTCAAATGCGTTGAGCTCCGCCAGGATCACATCTCTGTTTTTGACGGTAAATTCCGTCAAACCGGTGTTGTTGAACGCGTACTTCCCGATCTTGACAAAGTCACATTCCGCCGAATTGACAGAGCTGAGCTGGGCGCAGTACTGAAACGCGTAGCTATCAATAGAGATCGGCCGATCCGTGGGCAGGACCACCGTATTCAGCTTTGCGTCCCTGGAGATGCTGAAACAGCCGTACCCGAGCAGGAGCGTATCCGCGGGCGCATCCTCGCTGTTTAGGAAAGTGATCGTTTCCAGTTCCGTACAGTTGTAAAAGATGGAGCCCATGCTCGAAGTATCACTGCCGCCGACCTCCACCAGCGTGGCCGGAAGCGTCACCTCCCTGAGCCCCGCGCAGCCGTAAAACGCGCTGCTTTTGATGGCGACCACACGGCTGTCGGCCAGATTGATGTCCGCCGCCCCCGTGAGGCCCGTGCAGCCCTCAAACGCGTAGCCGTCGATCTGACATTCCCGCTGGGTGGGGAGCGTCACTTTTTTCAGCGTGGCCACACCCTTGAAAATGCGCCTGCCCAGCTCGAGCTTTTCGCCGGGGCCATCCTCGAACACGACCTCCTCCAGACTGGTGCAGCCCCGGAAACCGTAAGAATACGCGCTCTCCATGCCGCTGGGCGACCCGCCCTCCACCAGCGTCACGGTATTGGGGATCGTGACCTTGGTGATGCCGGGTTTATTGATAAACGCGTATCTGTCGATGGCCGTCACGGTGATCCCGTCGACCTCCTTCGGGATGACCACCTCGCCGCTGATTTTACTGCCGTCCTTATTGGCGGCCCCTGTCAATTCTCCGTTCTCGTCGACCGTAAACTCGTGTTTGTCCGTAGAGGGGGTATAGCCATCCTCGGCGTCTTCCCTCGCTTCGGGCGCGGACCCCTCCTCGGCGGGGGGCTCCACCGGCGCGGCCGCCTCCGCCTCTGAGTCATCCGCCTCCGTCGGGGGCTCCACCGGCGCGGCTGCCTCCGCCTCCGAGTCATCCGCCTCCGTCGAAGGCTCCTCCGGGGCCGGTCCTTCCGTCGGCGCGGAGTTGGCCGCTGGAAGCGTTTCCTCCGTCGGTTCGGGGCTGGCCTCCGCCTCCGGAGTTGGTTCCTCCGTCGGTTCGGGACTGGCCTCCGCCTCCGGGGTTGGTTCCTCCGTCGGCGCGGGTTCCTCCGCGGACTCCGTCTCCTCAGTGGGCGCGGGGCTGGCCTCGATCTGGGCCTGCGCATCCGGCCCGGCGGCTGCCTCGTCCTCCGCCGCCAGCACCGTCCCCGGCAGCAGCGAGAACGCCAGCGCCAGGGCCAGCAGCAGGGCCATCCATCTGGTCGATTTCCGTTTCATAAAACAATTCCCCTTTCCGTTGATCGGTCATACTACACAGTCCTTCACACAAAAGCAAAAGCGGCCTGACGTTCTCACGTCACAGCCGCATCCGGGTACAACGACAAAGAGGCCACGGCAAAAAATGCCGTGGCGCCGCTGTCTTGATCACCGCTCACATCTAGCTCGGATGCGCCAACCGGTCTGTCTCGCGTAGGTCTCCTGACTCGTGCAGAGGGCAGCCTGCTGGCGGCCCGCGCCGGACGATCGGCCTTCTCAGTTTCCCAATGACCGGCTTTCGCCCTGGGATCGTCCGTCTTCACACTTACAGTCGCGTTACGGTGGGGCTTCGCACCCCTTTGTCTGTTCCGCCGGGCATGGGCTGACAGCCTTTAGCCGCGGCGGACACGCGAAACGCTATTCGATTTTCCCAGCCTCCATCATATACCCCCGTGGACGGAAAGTCAAATAAAAAACGTGCGGGCAAGGGTACGGGATGGTCAGATGGTCATGGGGTGAGTCGGGAGCGGCATGGTCCTCGCTGTCTTTTTCCTGGTTTCCAGCGGGGAAATTTGGAGGCCATGGACGTGGCACTCAGGTCGAGCCGGACGCCAGCGCCTCCCGGGCGAAGCGGGCGATCGCCGCCGCGCTTCCGGACGCAGGGGACCCCGCCGGGTCGGCTTGCGCGGGCGGACCCGATGTGGTATCATATTCGCGCTCGGTGTGCTCCGCACACCGGCCTGCCATCGCAGGTGCGAATGTTACTCCAAACCGGTCTTGCCGGTTTGGCGCCGCTCTTGCGGCGCGCAGGCCGCACAGCGGCTATGATACAGGATGCCGCCCTTGCCCCCGCCCTCCGGGCGGAACCGCAAAGGATGGCGCATGATACCACCCCGCTGGCGCGGCTGTGGTATCATGAAGCGCGGCGGTGAGCCGTCGGGAGGGGTGTGGAGATGCGGGGACTGGAGCGGAAACTGTTTGAGGAATACAAGCGGGTGGACGGGATCTGCCGGGACCTGCTTTCCTCCCCGCGGGGCGTGAGCGGATACATCGAGGAGATGGAGCGGGCCGCCGCCCGGGGGCGGCGGTGGGTGCCCACCTGGGAGCGGGACTACCGCACCCTCAAGCGGGCGCGGTGGCTGCGCAACAAGCTCGCCCACGAGCTGACGGGGACGGACTGCGCCGCCGACGATGTGCGCTGCCTCCGGGACTTCCGCCGCCGCCTCCTGCGTCGGCAGGACCCCCTTGCGGCCTTGCGGAGGGCGGAGCGGGCCAGACGGCCCGCCCCGTCGGACAGGCGGCGGAGCTTCCTCTGGATAGCGCTGGCGGTGGGCGCCTTGCTCCTCCTGGCCCTCCTTTTGTCCCGGCTCTGACGAGAGCCCCGGAGGCCGCCCAACACGGCGCGGACGCCTCGCCCCCGGAGGCGCGGGGCACAGAAAATGGGAGCCCGCCCGCCCACGCCGGGGGCGGCGCTCCACCTGGAGCTCCTCTCCTGGTTTCCATGCGCCGCGCCCCGTTCCCCCAGCGCATCGCCGGGGCCGGGTCATCCGCGCAGAAGATTGACGGTGAGGATCGCCAGGCCCAGGGCGGTGAGGACGACGCCCACCGCCCGGTTGAGGGTCTTGGCGCTGGCCCGGTTGGCGAACAGGGCGGCGACCCTGGCCCACAGCAGGGTGGAGGCCACGCAGAGGGCCAGGCACCACGGGTCCGGCGCGCCGCCGATGGCGAAGTGGCTGACCGCGCCGGTGAGCGCGGTAAAGGCCATGATGAAGACGCTGGTGCCCACGGCGGTCTTCAGCTCATACCCCAGCACGCTGGTCAGCAGGAGGAGCATCATCATGCCGCCCCCCGCGCCCACAAAGCCGCAGATGAACCCCACCGCCGCGCCGCAGACGGCGGAGCGGGCCGCCCGCTTTTGGGCGCTGAGCCCCGCCATGGCCTCTTTGGTGGTCATCACCGGTCGGACGATGAAGCGGATCCCCAACAGCATAGTCATAAACACCGAAAAACTGCCCATGGTGGCGTTGGGGACCAGACTGGCCACCCAGCTGCCCACCAGCGTGAAGAGCAAAACCGCCGCCATCATCACAAGCCCGTTTTTGATGTCCAGGTTTTTGTTTTTTCCATAGGTATAGGCGCTGACGGCGCTGGCCAGCACGTCGCTGGCCAGGGCGATCCCCACCGCCTCATAGGCCGGCATATCCAAAAAGGCAATCAGCATGGGGCTGATGACCGCGGCGGCGCTCATCCCGGCAAACCCGGTGCCCAGCCCCGCCCCGATCCCGGCGATGAAACAGACGATCACCTTGGCCCACATACCCATTCCCCCGTTCCTCCCGGCGTTTTGACCCCGCCCCCGTGGCCGCGGCAACGTACCCTGACGCCCCCGCAAGCGGCCCTGGCGAGTGTTCTATCTTTAGAGCAATTATACCTTGGCGGGCCTCCGCCCGTCAACGGGGACTGCGCTTGCGCCCGCGCCCGGGGCGTATTATAATGGGGCAAAACGACCGGGCGGACGGGAGGCTGGCATGGAGATCGTAGAGGTAAAAACGGGCAAGAAGGACTATCTCCCCCTGCTTCTGCTGGCGGACGAGCAGGAGGAGATGATCGACCACTACCTGGACCGGGGGACCATGTATGTGCTTGTGGAGGACGGCGTCAAGGCTGAGTGCGTGGTCACCGACGAGGGAGGCGGCGTTTTGGAACTCAAGAACCTCGCCGTGGCGCCCGCGTACCAGGGGATGGGGTATGGCCGGGCGCTGGTGGAGTTTGTCGCGGAGACGTACCGGGGGCGGTACTCCCTCCTGCGGGTGGGCACAGGCGACAGCCCGCTGACCGTCCCGTTTTACCAGCGGTGCGGCTTCACCCGCTCCCACGTGGTCAAAAATTTCTTCCCGGAACACTACGACCACCCCATCTACGAATGCGGCAAGCAACTGGTGGACATGGTCTACCTGCAACGGCGGATCTAGCTCTCCTTGCCCGTCAAGCGGCGGGGCGGGCAAGAGATTTCGCAAAACCTCTGGTATTTTCCGCCGGGATGGTGTATAATCTCCCCGTAATTTTTCCGGCTGAGGAGGCATTGGATTTTATGGATCCCAACATCACAAAGGACGTCAAGTACGTGGGCGTCAACGACCACCAGATCGACCTGTTTGAGGGGCAGTACGTGGTGCCCAACGGCATGGCGTACAACTCCTACGTCATCCTGGACGACAAGACGGCGGTCATGGACACGGTGGACAAGCACTTTACCCACCAGTGGCTGGACAACGTGGCGGCGGCCCTGGGGGGCCGCAGGCCGGACTACCTCATCGTCCAGCACATGGAGCCCGACCACGCTGGGAACATCGCCAAGTTCATGGAGGTCTACCCCCAGACCACGGTGGTGGCCTCCGCCAAGGCCTTTGCCATGATGGG
>CANQMK010000015.1 GCA_947624895.1 uncultured Oscillospiraceae bacterium
GGGGTGGTGGTGGCCCAGGGGGAGCGCCTGGCCCCCCTTCTGCCCCCGGAGGCGGACTTTCGCCACCCCTGTCAGGCCCTGCCCGCCCTGAGAGACCCACGGCGCTTTCGCCTCCTCCCCTACCGCAGCGTGGGGGTGGAGCAGGGGCTGCTGCTGGCGGTGCGGGCGGACCAGGTGGAGGTGGACGGAAAGGCGTGGGGGGCGCGGCTGGTGGCGCTCTCCCCCACGCCGGTGGGCGACGGGGGCGGCTACGACGCCCTGGTATTTGAGGAATAAAAAACGGGAGTGTGCGTATGAAGACGGCAGTTTGGAAGGGCGCGCGGCTGAAATTCGCCCTGCTTTTGATCCGGCTGGGGCTTGTGGAGCCGGAGAAGGTGATGTACATCGGGGGCAGCGACACCCTGCCCCCGCCCCTCTCCCGGGAGGAGGAGGCGGAGCTGTTGGGCCGGTTGGAGGACGAGAAGGTCCGGGACGTGCTCATCGAGCGGAACCTGCGGCTGGTGGTCTACATCGCCAGGCGGTTCGAGAACACCGGGGTGGGCATCGAGGACCTGATCTCCATCGGCACCATCGGGCTCATCAAGGCGGTGGGCACCTTTCAGCCCGCCAAGAACATCAAGCTGGCCACCTACGCCAGCCGGTGCATCGAAAATGAGATCCTGATGCACCTGCGGAAGATCGCGGGGCTGAAGAGCGAGGTCTCCTTTGACGAGCCGCTGAACACCGACTACGACGGCAACGAGCTCCTCCTCTCCGATATCCTGGGTACCGAGGGGGATACGGTGGTCAAACCGTTGGAGGAGGACGTGGACCGCCAGCTCCTGGCCCAGGCCCTGCGGAAGCTCTCCCCCAGGGAGCAGACCATCATCACCCTGCGCTTCGGCCTGGACGGTAAGGGGGAGCGGACCCAGAAGGAGGTGGCCGACCGGCTGGGCATCTCCCAGTCCTACATCTCCCGGCTGGAAAAGCGCATCATCGCCCGGCTCAAGCGGGAAATTCTGAAGCTGGCATGAAAAAGCGGCACGGGCCATCGCCCGTGCCGCTTTTTACGCGCGCTGTTACATCTTCACCGGGGCGGTCACGCCCAGCAGGCCCAGGCAGTTGGCCAGGACGCTCCGGGTGGCGTCGGCCAGCTTGAGCCGGGCCAGGGCCACCGGCTCCGCCTCCCCCTTGATGCGGTTGGCGTTGTAGAAGCGGTGGAAGTCCCCGGCCAGGGAGACCAGGTAGTGGTTGAGCTGAGAGGGGTCCAGGCTGCGTCCGGCGGCGCGGATCTCCTCGGGGAAGCGGGCCAGGGTCTTCAGCAGGGCCAGCTCCTCCGGGCTGGAGAGCAGGGAGACGTCCACCGCCGCGGCGGCGGGGACGGTCAAGCCCTCCTCCGCCAGCTTGGCGATGAGGGTGCAGATGCGGGCGTGGGCGTACTGGACGTAGTAGACGGGGTTGTCGCTGTCCTCCCGGACGGCCAGGTCCAGGTCGAAGTCCACCGGGCTGGAGGGCTTGGAGTTGTTGAAGAAGAAGCGGGCGGCGTCCACGCTCACCTCGTCCAGCAGGTCGTGGAGGGCGATGGCCTTGCCGGAGCGCTTGGACATCCGCACGGGCTTGCCGTCCTGGAGCAGGTTCACCAGCTGCATCAGCACGATGACCAGGCGGCGGGAGCCGTCCAGGCCCAGGCCGTCCAGGGCGGCCTGGAGCCGGGCCACGTGGCCGTGGTGGTCGGCGCCCCAGACGTTGATGGCGGCGTCGAAGCCCCGGGCCAGGAGCTTGTTGCGGTGGTAGGCGATGTCGGCGGCGAAGTAGGTGTAAAAGCCGTTGGCCCGGCGGAGCACGTCGTCCTTCAGCTCCAGCTTCTCCACCTGCTCCGGGGTCTTCCCCTCCCGGAGGAGCTTTTCCCGGAGGAGTTGGGCGGTCTTCAGCCAGAGGGCGCCCTCTTTTTCGTAGATATAGCCCTTCTGGTTCAAAAGCTCCACCGTCTCGGCCACCGCGCCGGAGTCGTGGAGGGTGGACTCCAGGAACCAGGTGTCGTACTGGATGCCGTATTTCAGCAGGTCGGTCTTCATCTTGGGGATGTTGACCTCCAGGCCGAAGGCGGCCAGCTTCTCCTGCCGCTCCGCCTCCGGGGCGTCGGCCAGGGCGTCGCCGAATTTCGCCCGGTAGGCCGCGGCCAGCTCTTTAATATCCTCCCCCTGGTAGCCGTCCTCGGGGAAGGCCACGGCGTCCTCGCCGCGGATGAGCTGGAGGTAGCGGCACTCCAGGGAGTGGGCGAACTTGGCGATCTGGTTGCCCGCGTCGTTGACGTAGAACTCCCGGGAGACCGCATAGCCCAGCCGCTCCAGGATGGCGGCCAGGGTGTCCCCCAGGACGCCGCCCCGGGCGTTGCCCATGTGCATGGGGCCGGTGGGGTTGGCGGAGACAAACTCCACCATCACCTTTTTCCCCCGCCCCTCGTCGCTCCTGCCGTAGTCGGGGCCCTCCGCCTCGATGGCGGCCAGCACCTCCCCCAGCCAGCGCTCCCCCAGGGTGAAGTTCAAAAAGCCGGGGCCGGCGATCTCCACCTTGGAGAAATAGCTCCCCTCCAGCTCCAGCTCCTCCACGATGGTCTGGGCGATCTGCCGGGGGTTCATGCCGAAGGGCTTGGCCGCCGCCAGGGCGAAGGAGGTGGCCCAGTCCCCGTTCTTCACGTCCTTGGGGACCTCCACCTGGCCGGTCACGCGCTGCCCCGCGGGGAGCTTGCCCTGCTGGGCGGCCTTCTCATAGGCCCGCTGGGTCAGGCTCTCCACCTGGCGCCGGGCCGCTTCCATCATGTTCATCTCGTTCCACCTCGCTGTGTCTCTCGTCTCACGTCGGCTGGTCGGGGGCCGCCGGACGGACGTGGATGCGGAATTGGTTCTTCCCCGCCTCGCCGTGCTCGATCTCCAGGGCGTAGTAGATGCTCACGTCGCCCCCCCGGCCGTCCAGGGAGGAGCGGACCCGCCGGGTCCACAGGCCGATCTCCAGGGCCCCGTAGGGCGTCTGGTAGGCGCTCAGGTGCCGCTTGCCCTCCTCAAAGACCATCTGGGAGTTCACCGCACCCTCCCGGAGCAGGGTCACCTGTCCGGGCCGGACCTGGATGGTGGTCTGGGTGCCCTCCAGCCCGGTGAGCTCGCTCTCCCGGTAGGAGAGGACCACGCCCGACTCCCCCCGGTCCTCCAGGGTGCCCTCGGTGACCAGC
The DNA here is from genome assembly GCA_947624895.1 of uncultured Oscillospiraceae bacterium. Taxonomy (GTDB): domain Bacteria; phylum Bacillota; class Clostridia; order Oscillospirales; family Oscillospiraceae; genus MGBC124762. The sequence continues at coordinate 3,206 of CANQMK010000015.1, forward strand.
TCCATGCGCTCCGGCTCACAGCCGGGGTAGCTCTGCCTGGCCTGGATGGAAATGATGACCTTCTGTTCCATAGCTCGACCCCTGCCCATGAAAATCCATACTTGGGCGATTATAACTTGAAAGGGCGAAAATGTAAAGGGGGAAGTTTCACAACTTTAGTCGAAGGAGCGCCACAGGCGGCGCAGGATCAGCGCCCCCACCGCCCCCACGGCGGCCCCGGCCCCCACGCCCGCCAACAGCATGGCCGGAAGGTGGGCCAGAACGCCCATGCTCCCCAGGATCGCCCAGGCCACGGCCAGCTGGCCGACGTTGTGGAAGACGCCGCCCATGACGCTGACAAAGCCCATGGAGCGGCCCCACCGCTTGCACAGGTACATGGCCAGGAAGCTCAGCGCGCCCCCGGCGGCGCTGTATGCCAGGGAGTAGAAGTTGCCGAAGAGCAGGCCGGTGAGGGCCACCTTCAGCGCCGTCAGCCCCACCGCCCAAGGCAGGGGGAACAGGTAGAGCCCGCACAGCACCACCAGGTTGGCAAGGCCCAGCTTGGCCCCCGGCACCACCGCGTCGGTGGGCAGCAGCCGCTCCAGCCAGGAGAGGGCCACTGTCAGGGCCAGGAGCATCCCGAAAAGCGCCACCCGCTTGGCGGGGGTATCAGCCGGAAAGGGCGTCCTGCTCAAGGCGGTCCCCCCCTTCTATGGTGACGGTCACCTGGCCGGGCAGACAGATGATGGCCTCCCCCGTCCTGGAGATGGGGGCGTGGCGCTGGCAGATGAGGTCGGGGCAGGTGGAGTCCTCCACGTGGGCCGCCCCGCCCTCCACCACCAGGGTCAGAGAGAAGCCGTTGGCCCCCTGGACGGGGACCCGCTGGGGGGCGTTCAGGGCGTAGCGCCCCAGCTCCTCCCCGCTCCGGGTCAGCACCGCCTGGCCGCCGGTCCGTCCGGGCCAGAACAGCCACAGCGCCAGCCCCGCCGCCAGGAGGACCAGGCAGACCCCCTCCCGCGGGGTCATGAACCGGCGGTTTTCCATGTGAGCATCTGTCCCTCCAGTCCGTCCCGGAGCGTCAGGCGGCCCTCCAGACCCGAGGTGTAGAAGAGGTCGCCGTCCTGGGTGTAGTAGATCATGTCGAAGTCCTGGCGCTGCTGCCAGTAGTCCGACGCCCGGTCGGGGCCCATGACGAACAGGGCGGTGGACAGGGCGTCGCAGATAAGGCCGCTGGGGCCGATCACCGTCACCGAGGCCGCGCCGCTCTCCGCGGGGGCGCAGGTGGCGGGGTCCAGGATGTGGTGGTAGGTCACCCCGTCCTGGGTGAAGTTGCGCTGGTAGGCGCCGGAGGTGACCACCGCCATGTCCTGGCCGGTGACGGTGCACAGGGTCCCCTCCCCCGCCGGGTCCCGGACGCCGATCACCCAGTCGGAGCCGTCCGGCTTGGCCCCCAGGCACTGGATGTTGCCCCCCAGGTTCAAAAGGCCGGAGGTGAGGCCCAGCTCCCGCCAGAGGGCGGTCACCTGGTCGGCGGCGTAGCCCTTGCCCACCGCCCCCAGGTCCAGTTTCTGGCCGTGGGTGACTACGCTCGTCCCATCCACCGCCACCTGCCGGTAGTCCACCTGGGCCCGCAGGGCCTCCAGGTCCGACGCCGCCGGGACGCGGTAGTCCCCGCTGTAAAAGCCCCATGCCTCCACGGCGGGGTAGATGGTCACGTCCAGCGCCCCGTCGGTGTCCGCGCACAGGGCCAGCGTCCGCGCCAACAGCGCGGCGGTCTCCTCCGTCACCGGGGTGGCCGCCTCCCCGCCGGACTGGGCGGCGGCGTTGACGGAGAAGAGGTCGCTCCCCTCCCGCTGGGCGGAGATCAGGGCCTCGATCCGGCTCAGCTCCGCCGTGGCGGCCTCCAGGGCGTCCTGGGCGTGGGGGCCGTAGGCGGTCAGGTCCATCACCGTGTCCATGGCGAAGATGGTCTCGCTCCGGCTGGGCGTCCCACAGCCGGAGAGGAGCGCCGCGCACAGCAGGAGGCACCCCAGCCGCTTTACGCCCCGCATCTCAGTAGTTCTCAATGGCGACCTGCCGGGCCTGGCCCTGGATGTCCTGGCCCAGGAAGACGGAGCCGAGGACGCCGAAGTCCTGGGCGCTGTCGCTGGCGAAGTAGAGGTGTTCCCCGCCCTGGGCCTTGGCGTTTTTCATGTCCCGCTCCTCCAGGAGACGCGCTACCGTGTCCACACAGGCGGCCCCGGAGCTGATGAGGGTCACGCCGGGGCCCAGGTAGGCGGCGATGGCGTCCCGCAGGAGGGGGTAGTGGGTACAGCCCAGGATCAGCGTGTCCACCTCCGCCTCCCGGAAGGGGGCCAGGTACTCCGCCACCAGCAGCTCTACCAGGGGATCCCCCGGCTGATAGCGGCCATTTTCCACCAGGGGCACGAAAAGCGGGCAGGCCCGGGCGGTCACCACCGCCTGGGGCATCAGACGGCGCACCGTCCGCTCGTAGGCGCCGCTGGCGATGGTGGCCTTGGTGCCCACCAGGCCGATCCGGCCCGTCCGGGTGGCGGCCACGGCGGCCCTGGCCGCCGGCTCCACCACGCCGATGACGGGCAGGGGCGCGTTCTCCCGGGTCAGGATGTCCAGGGCGGTGGTGGAAACGGTGCCGCAGGCGATGACGATGGCCTTCAGGTCGAAGCCGCGGAGAAAGGCCACGTCCTGCCGGGCGTATTTGATGATGGTTTCCGCCCCGCGGCCCCCGTAGGGCACCCGGCCGGTGTCGCCGAAGTAGACCACGTCCTCCCCGGGCAGACGGCGGATCAGCTCCCGCACGGCGGTGAGCCCGCCCATGCCCGAGTCAAAGACGCCGATGGCGCGATCGTCCATACCGTGTCCTCCCCTCTCTCCTACTCCATCCATGATATGACACTTCCCCGGAAATAACAAGAGAAACTTTCCAGCGGAAGACTTAGAACGCCTGTTTGACTTTTGGGCAAACCTGTGGTATGCTTAGAAAAAACAAGGGGGCGCGGAGAATGGATCGGACCATATTGCACTGCGACCTCAACTGCTTTTTCGCCTCGGTGGAGCTGCTGGACCACCCGGAGCTCCGGGAGCTGCCTGTGGCCGTCTGCGGCGACCCCACCAGCCGCCACGGCATCATCCTGGCCAAAAACGAACCGGCGAAGGCCCTGGGCGTCCAGACCGCCGAGACCATCTGGCAGGCCAGGCGCAAGTGCCCCGACCTGGTCCTCCTCCCGCCCCACCACCGGGAGTACCGGCGGGTGTCCAAGCTGGTCAACGCCATCTATCAGGCGTACACCGACCGGGTGGAGCCCTTCGGGGTGGACGAGAGCTGGCTGGACGTGACCGGGGCCCTCCACCTCTTTGGCGGGGACGGGCGGGCGCTGGCGGATACCCTGCGCCGACGGGTGCGGGAGGAGCTGGGGCTGACCATCTCGGTGGGGGTGTCCTACAACAAGACCTTCGCCAAACTGGGCAGCGACTACAAGAAGCCGGACGCCACCACCGTCATCACCCGGGCGGACCTGGAGGGGATGGTGTGGCCCCTGCCGGTGGGGGCGCTGCTCTTTGTGGGCAGGGCCACCCAGCGGGCGCTGGAGCCCTACGGGGTCCGGACCATCGGCGACCTGGCCGCCTTCGACCCCGGCTCGCTGGAGGCCCTTCTGGGCAAGCTGGGCCGCCAGCTCCACGAGTACGCCAACGGCCTGGACGCCGAGCCGGTGGCCCTGGCCAACAGCCGGACGCCGCCCAAGTCGGTGGGAAACGGCCTCACCTTCTCCAAAAACCTCACCACCTGGGAGGAGGTGAAGGGGGGCGTGGCCCTGCTGGCGGACCGCGTGGCCATGGAACTGCGGAAGGACGCCATGGTGTGCCGCACCCTGCAGATCACCTTGCGGGACCCGAATTTCAAAGACATCTGCCGCCAGCGGCCCATGGCCGCCCCCAGCCAGTTCGCCCGGGAGCTGGCCGGAGAGGCGCTGGAGCTCCTGAAGACCTGCTGGAGGCCGGGCAGCCCCATCCGGGCCCTCACCCTCACCGCCCAAAACCTCTGTCCCCAGGAGGAGGCGTGGGAACAGGTCAGCCTCTTCCCCGGTCCGGACCTCCAGGCGCGGCAAAAGCAGGCCCGTCTGGAGACGGCCATGGACTCCATCCGGGCCAGGTACGGCGACAAGTCCATCACCATGGGCAGGCCCGGCCCCCGGGGGATCCCGGGAGAGGAGGACGAATAGAGCGCCAAAACGGGCGGGGAGGCCTCTCCCCCGCCCGTTTTTTCGGGGTCATCTCTGCTCGGGCAGAGCGGCCAGGAGGCCCTCCACCTCAGCCTGGGTGGTGGAAAAGGAGGTGACGAGGCGGATGACCGTCCGCTCTCCCAGCTCCTCCCAGACCTCGTAAGTACACACCTGGTCCAGCTCCTCCAACAGCGCCCGGGGGACGAGGGGGAAGATCTGGTTGGTGGTGGTGACGGGGCGCATGGCGTAGCCCTTGGCGGCCAGGCCCGCCTGGAGCGCGGCGGCCAGGGTGTTGGCGTGGTTGGCCAGGTCCCAGTAGAGGCCGTCCTCCAACAGCGCCTGGAATTGGGCCCCCAGGAGCCAGCCCTTGGCCAGCACCGCCCCCCGCTGTTTTTTCACCCGGAAAAACTCCGGCTGGAGGGCGGGGGCACAGAGGACCAGGGCCTCCCCCATCAGCGCGCCGTTTTTGGTGCCGCCGATGGTGAAGGCGTCGCACAGGCGGGCCAGGTCGGGGAGGGTCACGTCGTTGTCCACCGCGGTGAGGGCCGATCCCAGCCGCGCCCCGTCCAGGAAGAGGAGCAGGCCCCGCTCCCGGCAAAAGCGGGACAGGGCCTCCAGCTCCGCCAGGCGGTACACCCCGCCGGTCTCGGTGGCGTCGGAGAGGTAGACCAGGGTGGGCTTGACCAGGTGGGGGTCGGCACAGCGGTCCAGGACGGGGGCCAGCGCCTCCGGGGTCAGCTTCCCCTCCAGCCCCGCGGAGACGGGAAAGAGCTTGTGGCCGGTGGCCTCCGCCGCCCCGGCCTCGTGGCCGTTGATGTGGCCGGTATCGGCGCACAGCACCCCCTCCCAGGGGCGCAGGAAGGCGGCGATGGCGGTGAGGTTGGCCTGAGTGCCCCCCACGAAGAACTGCACGTCGGCCTGGGGCGCCTGACACAGGTCCCGGATGAGCTGGGCGCACCGGGCGCAGTGGGGATCCGCCCCGTAGCCGACGTTCCCCTCCAAATTGGTGGCCGCCAGAGCCTCCAGCACACGGGGATGGGCCCCGGTGGAGTAGTCGTTGCGGAATTGAAGCATGACAAGCGGTTCTCCTTTACAGGCGTTAGCCTGTATGGTTTTCGTGGCGAAACCATTCCCGCAAGGGAAATGGCTTTACAGTTTAAAACTGTCCTTCAGGCTCACGGCCCGGTTGAAGACCAGGTGGCCGGGGCGGGAGTCCCGGCTGTCGGCGCAGAAGTAGCCCTGGCGCATGAACTGGAAGCGGTCGGAGGGCTGGGGGTCGGACAGGTCGGCCTCCACCTTGGCCCCGGTAAGCACCTCCAAGGAGTTGGGGTTCAGGCACTCCAGGTAGTCCCGGTCCGCCGCGTCGGGGTCGGGGACGGAGAAGAGGTTGTCGTAGAGGCGGACTTCCGCGTCCAGGGCGGTGGCGGCGTCCACCCAGTGGAGGGTGGCCCCCTTCACCTTCCGACCGTCGGCGGGGTCGCCGCCCCGGCTGTCCGGGTCGTACTCGGCGGCGATTTGGGTCACGTTGCCCTGGTCGTCGGTCTCGTAGCCCACGCACCGGATGAGGTACGCCCCCTTCAGGCGGCACTCCGGGCCGCCGGGATAGAGGCGCTTATACTTGGGCACCGGCTCGGGAAGAAAGTCCTCCGCCTCCACCCACAGCTCCCGGGAGAAGGTCACCTTCCGGGTGCCCGCCTCCGGCTTGCCGGGGAGGTTTTCTACCTCAAATTCCTCCGACTGGTCGGCGGGGTAGTTGGTGAGGACCAGCTTCACCGGGCGCAGGACCGCCATGACCCGCTGGGCGTTCTCGTTCAGGTCCTCCCGCAGGCAGTGCTCCAGGAAGGCGTACTCCACCGTGGAGGCCGCCTTGGACACGCCGTTGCGCTCGGAGAAGGCCCGGATGGCGGCGGGGGTATAGCCCCGGCGGCGCAGACCGCAGATGGTGGGCATACGGGGGTCGTCCCAGCCGGAGACCACCCCGGACTCCACCAGATAGCGCAGCTTGCGCTTGCTCATGACGGTGTAGTTGATGCCCAGACGGGCGAACTCGATCTGCCGGGGCTTCTGGTAGGGCAGAGTGATGTGCTCCACCACCCAGTCGTAGAGGGGGCGGTGGTCCTCAAACTCCAGGGTGCACAGGGAGTGGGTGATCCCCTCCAGGGCGTCCTCGATGGGGTGGGCGAAGTCGTACATGGGGTAGATGCACCACTTGTCGCCGGTGTTGTGGTGGCGCATGTGGTTGATGCGGTAAATCACCGGGTCGCGCATATTGAAGTTGCCGGAGGCCAGGTCGATCTTGGCCCGGAGGGTGTACGCCCCGTTGGGGAACTCCCCGGCGCGCATCCGGGCAAAGAGGTCCAGGGACTCCTCGATAGGCCGGTCCCGCCAGGGGGAGCGGGCGGGGGTGTTCACGTCCCCCCGGTACTCCTTGAACTCCTCCGGGGTCAGCTGGCAGACGTAGGCCAGGCCCTTTTTGATGAGCTCCACGGCGAAGTCGTACATCTGCTCAAAGTAGTCCGAGGCGTAGAAGAAGCGGTCGCCCCAGTCGTAGCCCAGCCAGTGGATGTCCTCCTGGATGGCGTCTACAAACTCCTCGTCCTCCTTAGTGGGGTTGGTGTCGTCCATGCGGAGGTTGCACAGGCCTCCGTACTTCTCCGCCGTGCCGAAGTCCACAAAGATGGCCTTGGCGTGGCCGATGTGGAGGTAGCCGTTGGGCTCGGGCGGGAAGCGGGTGTGGACCCGCGTCCCCTCGCACCGACCGCCGGGGGCCAGCTCCTGGTCAATGATATCGTGGATGAAATTTTGGGACATCTCGGCAGGCCGTTCCTCCGCCATGGTCCTCAACTCCTCGCGAAAAAAATATACAAGCCGCCCTGTGGACGACTTGTATATTTTACCCTGCCATGGCTGAAATTGCAAGCCCCTTCCGCCAATTTACCCCTCGTTCTCCCAGGGGGTCCAGTCCTCGAAGGGGGTCACCTCGCCGATGCCCCGCTCCGCTTTGAGCTGGGCGACGCGGTCCGCTACGCTGTCGATCTCGGTCATGCCCTGCCCCGCCAGGTGCTCCCGCAGGAGGGCCACTTTCTCCGGATCGGTGCCCTCTCCCACGTCCAGCTGGTAAAACGCGCCGTCCTCGGTGGTCAGAATGTAGCACGTACACCCCACCGCCCACTCGGTGTTCATCTCAAAGACGTCGTAGGCGTACATGGCCACCCACTGGTCGTAGAGGGTCTCCACCTGGTAGACGGAGCGGTAGTGGCCGGTGTCGTCGATGTAGTCCAGCCAGTCGTACTCGTCTCCCGCGCCGCTGGAGCCGTGCCCGGAAAAGATCAGGTTTTGGTCCAACTCGGTAAAGCTGCGGTAAAAGGAGTCCGTGGCGTAGGTCAGACGGACCTGGCCGTCGTAGTCGCCCAGGATGAGATACGCGTCAAACGGCTGGCTGTCCGTCAGGGTCCCCGCGTACTCCAGGGCCAGCATCTGCCGCCCGCCGAGGGTCTCCGGCTGGGCGTAGAAGACCTTCAGGTCCTGGATTCCGATGTCCCATGTGACGGCATCGCGCACCATCTGGGTCAACTCCGGAAGGGAGAACTCCTGGACACCCTCCGCCGGAAAAGCGTCCAGAAAGTTCAGGTCGGCGCGGAAGCCGTCATCCACCTGGGCGGTGGTCTCCCCCGCCAGGAAGGAGGCGAAGAGGTCCTTGTCCGCGGGGGCCTCCGGCGGCGCGGAGACCGGGGCGGAGGGGACGGCGCTCTCCCCCGCCCCGCCGGTTCCCAGCTGACAGGCGGACAGGCTGAGGAGGGTCAAACCGGCCAGCGCGAGGGCCAAAATTCGTTTCATGGCAAACGCCCCTTTCTTTTTTCCATAGGAACATGGTACACAGATGGGCGGAAAATGTCAAGAGAACGACCCCGCAAAGGGCGGCGGAGGCCCGATGGGAGGGGCCGCTCACTCCGCCTGGATGACTTTGATCTGACCGGCCTCCAGGCCGGTCTGTTCCATGGTGATCTCCATGATCTTGGCCGTGTCCGTCTCCGTCAGCTCCCCCTCGTCCAGGGAGACCACCACCGAGGCGCTGTCCTCCCCCACGAAGGCCACGCAGTTGGCGTACCCCTTGGCGATGACCAGGCTCTCGATCTGGGCCTCGGCCATGGTGCAGTCGGCCATCACCTGGATGGAGGCGTTGGCCTCGTTGCGGATCGCCTGGTCGGCGTCGTTGTTGGCCGCCGCCTCCTCCAGGAGGCTGAGGGCGGAGTCCCGGGCCTGCTGGCGGTTGATACGGGCGCTGGAGAAGTAGTCGTTGGTGGGCTGGTCGGCACCGTCAGGCTGGGCGCTGGGGGTGGGACTGGGACTGGCCGAGGTGTCCCCCTCCGGCTGGGCGGAGGCGCTCACCAGCGCCGCCCCGCCCAACAGCTTCCCGCTGGGCATGGCGTCCACGCTCACATGGGGACCGTCCTGGGAGTAGGACCAGTTTAAGTACACCGCCGCGCAGACGAACAGGACGATTGCGGCCACCACCGCGTTGCGTTTCCAGATCTTCATGTTCTTCCCTCAACCCTTTCCTTGACAAATTGAAATCTTATCCGTTCCCAAGCCGGTGAGCGCGCTGACCGCCTCCATGAGCTTGAGGCGGACTCCGGCGTCGTTGCCGCCGGAGCAGACCACCAGCGCGCCCTGGAACCTCGGGTAGAGCTGTTGGACCAGCACGGGGCCGCTCCCCGCCGCCGAGGCGCCGGAAACCACAACGGTGGTGCTCTGAGTCTCACTTCCCCCGTCGGAACGGCGGGCGCTTTTCTCATCCGTCGCCAGCACTTGCCGGGAGCCGCCCTGGACGGTGAGCAGGACCGTCACGTCCCCCGCGCCCCGGATCCGGGACAGGGCGGCGGACAGCTTCTCCTCCAGGGCGGACACGGAGAAGTCCTCCGGGGAGGCGGCCCCTGACAGGGCGGGCGGGGACGCCGCCTCCGGGGACTTCTCCCCGCCGGGCCAGAGGAGCATGACCACTCCGGCCAGCAGGATGAGCAGAACGTACCGATATTTTTTGACCAGCTCCTGTCCCTTTTCCCGCCATGTCTCCCAGGGGAACTCCTTCATGTCACGTCCGTCCTTTCCAACGTCTGGCGGGCCGGGTCCAGGCCAAAGTCGGCCTGGATGGCCGACTGGAGAGCCCGCCACGCCTCCGGGTCACCTTCTCCCCGCACCCGGACCGCGTCCGGCGCGGGGAAACCCTCCCCGGTCCAGCGGCAGTCCACCCAGACCTGGGGATCCCGGATCCCCAGCGCCGCCGCCTTGCCCGAAATATATGCGGCGGTCTGCCTGGCTATGATAGCTTCCTGAAGGTCCCGGCTCTCCTGGGCCTCCGCCTGGGTCTGGCCGACCAGGACGGCCTGGGACGCCCAAAAGCCCTCCAATGCCCGGTCCCAGTCCAGCTGACCCAGGGGCTTCAGCACCGCCGCGAGTAGCAGCAGTCCGCCCGCCGCGCGGGTCAGCTTTCGGGAAAAGCCGGAGGGACACAGGGCGGTGGCCAGAGCGGCGATGAGAGCGGCGCAGACCACGGACAGCATCCAGCTCCTGACCCACTCCATTTTACGCCGCCCCCGCCGCTGAAAGGCACGAAACGACGCAAAAGAGCAACATCATCCCACAGCAGGCCGTCATACCCAGTTCCAGGGCGAAAGCCCCGCCGATGGCGTCGATGAGCTGGGTGACGCCCCCCTCCCAGAGGGTGGCGGCCAGGGCCGCCGTCAGCTTATAGACCAGGTAGTGGACTCCCATGCGTAAAAAAGGGGCCAGGCAGATTCCCAGGACCACCACTGTACCGAACACGCCCACGGTGTTTCGCAGAAGTCCCGCGCTCACCAGCACCGTCTCCGCCCCGTCGGACAGCACGCCCCCCACCACCGGTACCGCCCCGGAGATGGCGAACTTCGCCGCTTTGACGGCGGCGGCGTCGGTGGCCCCGGCGATGACGCCGCTGAGGGTGAGGTAGCCGGTGAAGGCCAGCATCACGGCGGTGAGAACCCCTGCCACCGCGCCCTTCAGTGTCTTTCCCAGCCGCTGGAGGCCCGGGTTCCCCACCGCGGCGTGGACGGCGCAGGCGGCCACGTAGAGGTAGGTCATGGGGATGAGGACGCTGTTGATGAGGCGCATCAGAAGGTTGGAGAAGAGCACCGTGGCCATCTGCCGGGCGGCGGCTCCGGCGGGAGCGCCACTCGCCGCCGCGGCGGCCACCAGGGTGGGCAGGAGCTCCGCGCCGAACGCCTCCAGGCGCTCTATGCTCTCCCGGCCCAGGCCCATGAGGGAGTGGACGTCGGTCAGGGACACCGCGCACACCGCCAGCACGCCGGCGATGGGCGCGGCCTGGAAGGTCCCGCTCCCCTGCTCCGCCGCCCCGTGGGCCAGGGAGCAGAAAAGGACGATGGTCAACAGCAGCGTCCCGCTTTTCAGGGCGGTGCGGAGGACGCCGAGGACCTGGCCGGTGCCGGTCTGGATCAGCCGTTCCAGGCCCTGGTCCAGGCTGACGCCCTCGTCCAGGTCCAGGCCCGCGCCGTACTCCCCCGCCGAGCGCTCCAGGTCCTCCAGGGCGGGGAGGCCGGGTTGGGGCTCCCCCTCCCAGGCCCCCTGGGCCCAGGGGGAGAGGAGAAACAGCAGGCAGAGGGTCAGAATCAAACCTCTCAGGTATGTCATAAGCCGCTCCTAAAGTAGAGTAAAGACCAGTCCCAGCACCGCCTCCACCAGGGGGAGGCACACCAGCAGGGCGCAGACCCCGCCGGCGATCTCCACCGCCGAGGCGAGGCCCCCCTCCCCCGCGTCCCGGCACAGCTCCGCCGACACCCGGGTGAGGAGGGAGACCCCCACCGTCTTGACCACCGGGCCCAGGACCTCCGACGACAGGCCCGCCCGCTCCGCCAGGACGTCCATCAGCTCCCGGACGGGGCGGAAGGCGGTCATGGCCCGGGCGAGGATGAGGGCCACGGCGCAGAGGGCCAAGGCCAGGGCCAGGTCGGGGACCTGCTTTTTCACCGTGGCCGCGCAGAGGGCGCCCACCGCCGCCAGCACCGCCACCTGAGTCGCCAGCTCCATCGGTCACAACCCGAAGAGGTCCTTCACCAGGTCGAACAGGGCGCTGATCTCCCGGACCACCATCATCAGCACCACCACCAGCCCCGCCAGGGTGGTCATGGTGGCCTGTTCGTCCCGGCCAGATCGGGTGAGGACCTGGTTGAGGACGGAGACCAGGATGCCGATGGCCGCGATTTTGAAGATCAGATCCACATTCATCTCTCCGCCCTCCTCATAACAGCATCAAAATGATCGCCGTCCCGCCCGCCAGACTGAGGGCGAGGTACACCCGCCCCAGACGGCGGGCCTCTCCCCTGGCCTCCTCCCGAAAGGCGGCCAGACGCCGACAGCCCTGGAGCAGGGCCTGCCGCTGGGTCTGGGCGTCGAAGCGGCCCAGGGCGCGGCCCACCTCCAGGAGGGCCTGCCGCTCCTCCGGACGCAGGGCGGTCAAACACCGGGCCAGGGCTTGCCGCCAGCTCTGGTAGGCTCCGCCCTCCGGGTCGGCCCGGAGAAGACGCAGGGCCTCCTGGAAAAAGCGCCCCGTCTCCCCCTGGCAGGTCCCGCCCAGCTCCTCCAACAGGCGGGGCAGCGGGGGGAGGCGGAAGGCCAGCTCCTCGGCGAGCCAGGACAGGGCGGCGTGCAGCTCCTCCAACGTCCTGGCCCGGCGGGACAGCCGACCGGCCCCGTCCAGGCCGCACCAGAGGGCTCCCGCCAGGACGCAACCGGCCCCCAACAGCTTCAACATGGCCGCCCCTCCCCGTCGGTGACGGCGTAGCGCCGCCCCTCCGGCCCGTTTCCGATCACCACCAGCCGCCCGAAGATCCCCTGGGCCATCAGGTCCCGGTAGAGGGGGCGGCGGCACAGGTCGTCCAGACTGCCGCCGTGGGCGGTGGCCAGCAGGGCCACTCCACAGCCCGCCGCCTGGAGCACGGCCTGCGTGTCCTCCGGCCTGGTGATCTCGTCCACCGCCAGCACCTGGGGGGCCATCCCCCGCAGGAGGGTCATCATCCCAACCGCCTTGGGGCAGGCGCTCATCACGTCGCTCCGGGGGCCGATGTCCAGGGTGGGCTCCCCCGCCGCTACGGCGGCCAGCTCTCCCCGTTCGTCCGCTATCCCCACCCGCAGAGGCGGGCAGCCCTCTCCGGCGGAGAGGGCCCGAATCAGGTCCCGCAGGAGGGTGGTCTTGCCCCCGCCGGGGGGCGAGAGGAGGAGGGTGCTCTCCAGCCTCCCCTCCCGCCAGAGCCGGGGCAGTACCGCCCGACAGAGGCCCTTGAACTCCCGGGCCACCCGCAGGGACAGGGAGGACAGCTCCCGGAGGTTGACCAGGGCCCCGCCCTCCATCACTCCCACGCCGCACAGGCCCAGGCGATGGCCGCCCGCCACGGACACAAAGCCGTTTCGCACCTGCTCCATCACCGTGTGGACGGAGCAGGCGCTGGCCAGCTCCAAAACCGTCTCCAGGTCGTGGCCGGTGACGGCGGTATCCAGCAAAAATTCCTCCCCCCGGGGGGTGAGGACGGACAGCGGGCGGCCACGCCGCAGACGCAGCTCCTCCGCCTCCGCCCGGGACTCCAGGGGAAGGGCCAGCACCCGGCGGCGCAGGGGGCCGGGCAAAAGCCCCGCCGCCTGGTCCAGCCGGGCCGCCTCCCGGACAGGCTCCATGGGACATCCCTCCTTCTCTCCCGTGTGGCAATAGTCTATGAACGCCTGTCCCACTTTAGAAGCCGGACTTGTCCCAAAAATCAGGGCAGGAAAAACGCCCGGCGTTGGCCGGGCGCGGGAGAGAATAAAAGACGGCCCGGGAGAACTCCCGGGCCGTCAGAGTCATTTGGACTTGGGCTTGCACAGCAGGGCGACGCACAGGGCGAAGAAGATGGCCGCGCCCACCCCGCCGGCGGTGGTGGTGAGGGGGCCGGTGAAGATCCCCAGCCAGCCCTTTTCCGCCACCGCCCGGGCGGTGCCCCGGGCCAGGGCGTAGCCAAAGCCGGTGAGGGGCACGGTGGCCCCCGCCCCGGCCCACTCCACCAGCGCGGGGTAGACCCCGACGGCGGTGAGGAGCACGCCGGAGACCACGTAGGCGGTCAGGATCCGGGCGGGGGTGAGCTTGGTCTTGTCGATGAGGACCTGGCCGATCAGGCACAGGACCCCGCCGCAGAGAAAGGCTTTCACATATTCCATGGCAGTCACACCTCGATGCTGACAGCGTGGGCGATGGAGGGGATGGACTCCCCCTGCTGGGTGGAGGTGGGGCTCAGAAGCGCCCCGGTGGGACAGAACAGAACCCGCCGCAGTGTCCCCTCCTCCATCTGCCGCAGGAGGTAGCCGTTGAGCACGCCCGCCGCGCAGCCACAGCCGGAGCCGCCGCAGTGGACGTCCTGCTTCTGGAGGTCGTAGAGGAGCAGGCCGCAGTCGTTGTGACAGCCGGAGAGGTCGTATCCCTCGGAGCGGGTCAGCTCCAGCAGGATCTCCCGCCCCAGCTTGCCCAGGTCGCCGGTGGCCACCAGGTCGTAGTAGCTGGGGTCCCGGCCCGTCTCCCGGAAGTGGGCGCACAGGGTGTCCGACGCGGCGGGCGCCATGGCCGCGCCCATGTTGTTGGCGTCCTTGATCCCCTTGTCCACGATCTTGCCCACGGTGACGTGGGTCACCCGGGGGCCCCGGCCCTGGGCGGAGAGGAGGGCGCAGCCCGCGGCGGTGGCTGTCCACTGGGCGGTGGGGGCGCGCTGGCCGCCGTAGGCCAGAGGGGTGCGGTACTGCCGCTCAGCGGTGCAGAAGTGGGAGGAAGTCACCGCCGCCGCCGTCTGGGCGGAGCCGCCGTCCAGGAGCAGAGCGGCCAGGGCGACCGACTCCCCCATGGTGGAGCAGGCCCCGTAGAGGCCCAGAAAGGGCACCTGGCTCTCCCGGGCCGCGAAGGAGGAGGAGATGCACTGGTTCAGCAGGTCCCCCGCCAGCAGGAGGTCCAGCGCCTCCTCCCCGCCGCCCCACTTCTCCAGGGCGATCTGGAGGGCCAGCCTCTGCATCCGGCACTCCGCCTTTTCCCAGCTCTTTTCCCCAAAGGTGTCGTCGTCGGTCAGGTGGTCGAAGTACCGCTTCAACGGCCCCTCCCCCTCTTTTTTGCCCCCCACCGCGGCGTGGGAGACGATGGAGACGGGCCGCTCCAGCTCCACCGTCTGCCGACCCAGGCGCTTTGCCATTTGCCTCAACTCCTTGCTGGTTTCTCCCCTAGACTTTCCCTCCTTAGAAAAAAATATGCGGCGGGCAAAAATTTCTCTTGCAAAGGGGAGAAAAAAGTGTTACAATAAGTGACAAATTCGTGGTACGTTTGGTTTCAAAGAAGTTACAAAGGAGAAGCGGCGATGAAAAAAAGGTTTCTGGGCCTGCTTTTGGCCCTGATCTTAGCCGTGGCGCTGTTCCCCACCGCGGCGGGCGCCATCGATATCAGCGACCCCAGCGTCTTCGTCCCCCAGCAGGGCCGCTCCACCTGCACCCTGGCCTCGGTGACCATGCTCCTGCGGCGCAAGGCCGTTCTGGACGGCGACGCCAACTGGGCCTCCATCACCGAGTCCGCCGTGAAAAAGGTAGCCTGGACCGGCGGGCTGGCCTGGAACTTTACATATAACGGCGTTCACATCTCCGTCATGCGCAGCTCCAGCGGTTGGGCGGGCAGCTCTCTGGACTCCAAGCGCAAGGCCCTCATCGACCTGCTGGCCGCTCACCCGGAGGGGATCGTGGCCTACTGCACCTCCCAGCCCCACGCGGTCTTGCTCACCGACTACGACGCCAACTCCGGCACCTTCTATTGCTGTGACCCTGCCCCCTACTACTTCGCGGGCCGGACGCCGCTGGTGAACAGCTCCATCCGGGGCGGCAGCCAGGACGCGATCCTGGGCCGCATCAAACAGCTCTGGTACGCCGACTCCGGCCTCTCCAAGGGCGCGGGCACGGCCTCCTGGGCCAATACGTCTACCGATACCGAGGAGGCTCTGGCCGCCGACGACGCCTCGGCCTCCACCATCTCCACCGCCACGTCCGTCTCTACCGCCACCTCTGTGTCCACCGCCACCGCGATCTCCACCGTCGCCCCCGTGCCCGTGGCCCGGGACGCGAGCCAGACCATCCGCGTCGACGGCCAGGAGGTGGAGCTCCAGATGTACGCCCTCACCGACGAGGGGGGCAACGACGTGAACTACGTGAAACTCCGGGACCTGGCCCAGGCCCTCAACGGCTCGGAGGCCCAGTTCAACGTGGCCTATGACGGCGAGGTGGCCCTCACCACCCGCACCCCCTACCTGGCCGAGGCGGACAGCGCCTCCCCCTTCCAGGGCGACCAGCCCTACACCACCCCGGAGACGGAGACGCTGGTGGACGGCGTGGCCACCCAGCTCACCGCCATCCAGCTCACCGACCAGCAGGGCGGCGGCTACCTCTACTACAACCTCCGGGACCTGGGACAGGTCCTGGGCTATGGGGTGGACTGGGACCCCCAGACCGGCATCTGCCTGAACACCACCCAGGATTGACCCACTCCCCGGCGGACGAAAGGTCCGCCGGGTTTTTCTTTCCCCCTCTTCCCTTTTGGGTCGGGATGATGTATAATGAAGAAAATATTTCTAGGCAAGGAAGGAACCTCTTTGTACTTCGAGACGACCTATACCGTGGACAGCCGGGATCTGGACTGCTTCAACTTCTGCCGGGCCTCGGCGCTGCTGGGCTACCTTCAGGACGCCGCCGGGCTGGCCGCCGGGGAGTTCGGGTGTACCAACATGGAGATGGTGGATAAATACGGCCACTGCTGGATGGTGGTCCGCACCGCGTACACCCTGGACCGGCCCCTGGTCTGGCGGGACAAGCTCACCCTCCGCACTTGGCACCGGGGCGGGGACAAGCCCTTGATGTACCGGGACTTCGACCTGCTGGTGGACGGCGCGCCGGTGGGGCGGGCGCTGTCCATCTGGACGCTGGTAAATCTGGCGGACCACACCATCTCCCGCCCCAACCGTTTCCCGGAGTTCGCCGGGACGGACGGCGGGGACCTCATCCGGGACAGCAAGCTCCCCCGGCTGAAGCCGCCGGCCGACCTGGCCGCCGTGGAGACCCGTACCCTCCATTACAGCGACACCGACGGCAACGGCCACGTGAACAATACCCGCTACGCCGACTTCCTCTGTGACGCCGCCGGGCTCCAGTCCGCCCCGCCCGGCTCCTTCGTCCGCGCGCTGCACATCGACTACCTCCATGAGTGCCGGGCGGGCGAGGCGCTGTCCCTCCTCCTGGGGCGGGACGGGGAGACGGTCTACGTCCTGGGTCGGGACGGCCAGGGGGAGACCCGGTTCCAGGGGAGCCTGGCCCTGGGGGAAAATACCCCTTGACTTTTGTCGGCCCACATCGTAGAATGGATAAAATTTATCAAATCTGTTTGATGATGAGAGAAAAGGAGAGATCGGTATGGCAGACTTGGGAGCTAAGTTCGGCAAGCAGGGCCTGACCTTTGACGACGTTCTGCTCATTCCGGCGGAGAGCAGCGTCCTCCCCGCGGACATCGACCTGAAGACCCGCCTGACCCGGAAGATCACCCTGAACATCCCCCTGATGAGCGCGGCGATGGACACGGTGACCGAGTCCCGCATGGCCATCGCCGTGGCCCGGGAGGGCGGCATCGGCATCATCCACAAGAATATGTCCATCGGCGCTCAGGCCGAACAGGTGGACATGGTGAAGCGCAGTGAGAACGGCGTCATCACCAACCCCTTCTGGCTGGCCCCTGGCCACACCCTGGCCGAGGCGGACGAACTCATGGCCAAGTACCGAATCTCCGGCGTGCCCATCTGCGACAACGGCAAGCTCATTGGCATCATCACCAACCGGGACATGAAGTTCGAGACGGACATGAGCCAGCTCATCGACAACGTGATGACCAAGGACCATCTGGTCACCGCCCCGGAGGGCACCACCCTGGAGCAGGCCCGGGAGATCCTCCGGGCCCACAAGATCGAAAAGCTCCCCATCGTGGACAACGAGGGGCATCTGAAGGGCCTGATCACCATCAAGGACATCGAGAAGGCCCAGGTCTACCCCAACTCCGCCCGGGACTCCAAGGGGCGGCTGCTGGTGGGCGCTGCCATCGGCGTCACCGCCGACGTGCTGGACCGGGTGAAGGCCCTGGTGGAGGCGGGGGCGGATGTGCTCTGTCTGGACTCCGCCCACGGCCACAGCCACAACATCCTGGAGTGCGTCCGCCGGATCAAGGCCCTCTACCCCGACGTGCAGCTCATCGCCGGGAACGTGGCCACCGCCGAGGGCACCCGCGCCCTGATCCAGGCTGGGGCGGACTGCGTGAAGATCGGCATCGGCCCCGGCTCTATCTGCACCACCCGGGTGGTGGCCGGCATCGGCGTGCCCCAGGTCACCGCCATTTATGACGCGGCTCAGGTGGCCGCCGAGTACGATATCCCCATCATCGCCGACGGCGGCATCAAGTTCTCCGGCGACGTGGCCAAGGCCATCGCCGCGGGGGGCAACGTGGTCATGCTGGGCTCCCTCCTGGCGGGCTGCGAGGAGTCCCCGGGCGAGAGCGAGGTCTTCCAGGGCCGGCAGTTCAAGGTCTACCGGGGCATGGGCTCCCTGGGGGCCATGGGCAAGGGCTCCAAGGACCGCTACTTCCAGGAGGGCAACAAGAAGCTGGTGCCCGAGGGCGTGGAGGGCCGGGTCCCCTACAAGGGAATGGTGTCCGAGACCATCTATCAGCTCATGGGCGGCCTGCGGGCCGGGATGGGCTACTGCGGCTGTGCCACCATCGACGAGCTGCGGACCAAGGCCCAGTTCATCCAGATCACCGCCGCCGGCCTCCGGGAGTCCCACCCCCACGACGTGTACATCACCAAGGAGGCCCCCAACTACACCGTCTCCCAGTAAACAGCGAAAGCCACAGAAAAAAGCGCCCCGGTGGGGGCGCTTTTTTCTGTGGCCGCGCGATCTGTGGAGCGGACGCCATCTTAGGGCGCCTCTCCCCCGCTCCGGCGGGCCAGGGCGGCAAAGCGGCGCGGAATAGGGTAAGCCCCGGCGAGCGACGCTCGCCGGGGCTTTTCGCTGAGGGGGTCAGACCGTTTTTTACTCCTCCACGGGAGCGACGCCGCTCTGCTGCTCGCGCATCTTGGCGAAGCACTCAGAACAGTAGACGGGACGGTCGGTCTTGGGCTCGAAGGGAACCCGGGCTTCCTGGCCGCAGGCGGCGCAGGTGGCGGTAAAGTACTCACGGGGGCCACGGGCAGCGGCCTTGCGAGCGTCGCGGCAAGCCTTGCAGCGCTGAGGCTCGTTCTGGAAGCCGCGCTCGGCGTAGAACTCCTGCTCACCGGCGGTGAACACGAACTCCTGGCCACATTCCTTGCAGATGAGTGTCTTGTCTTCGTACATGGTGATAACCCTCTCTTTGTTGCCCTGGCCCGAACGGAAAAACCAAATCGTGCTGGGACGAAATAATATGTGCCTTCAGCTCGCGCTGAATTCACCAAGTTCAGGGCCGCGCCAGCTTTTTGCGGATGCGCTGGACGGCGTTGTCCACACTTTTGGCGGACCGGTGGGTGGCCTGGGCGATCTCCTGGTAGGAGAGGCCGTTCAGATAGTGCTGTAAGATCTCCCGCTCCAGGGGGGAGAGGGCCCGCCGCAGTCGACGCAGACCCTCCGCCCGATCCTCCTGGGCGATGAGAAGTTCCTCCGGGCCGGGAGGGGCGGCAAGGTCAAAGCCAGCGCGGTCCTGTTCCCAGGACAGAGAGGTGTTGAGCGCGGTGTGCTTTTCTCTTGTGGCGGAACGCACCGCCGAGCGGAGGCGGTTGCGGATACAGACTTGGGCAAAGGTGGAAAAGGAGGCGTCCCGGTCGGGACGGAACTCCCGGATGGCGTCCAACAGGCCCAGAAAGCCCTCCTGGGTCAGATCCTCGCTGTCCCCTCCCGCCAGGAAGAGCGGGCGGGCGCAGGCGCGGACGGTGCGGCCATAGCGAAGGAGCAGGGTCTCCTCCGCGACGCGGTCACCCTGAGAAGCCATCCTCTGGAGGTCCTGGTCGGGCAGTTCCTCAAAAATCCGGCTCATTTGTTCCGCTCCTTATCAAGCTAACGTAAATTATAGTATAATTCCCGCGTGGCTGTCAAGGGATTGGCGCAAAATATTTTATAGAAACCCTGCTATTCGACATATTTTGTACCTTGAAGGGCAAAAGCGCCGCTCACAGGGTCCGTACCAGGTCTGCCAGGGCGTTGGCTACGGCGTCCGCCTGGGTCTGCTCGGTGGCCTCCACCATCACCCGGATCAGCGGCTCGGTGCCGGAAGGGCGGATGAGGATGCGCCCGGTGTTGGCCAGCTCCGCCTGGGCCTTGTCCACCGCGTCCTGGAGCTTTTGGGAGGCCATGATGGTCTCCTTCCGCTCCTTGGACTCCACCACCACGTTCACCAGGGTCTGGGGGTAGCGCTTGCACATCCCAGCCAGCTCCGAGATCTTCCCGGCGGGGGATTTGGCGAAGACGTTCAGCAGCTGGAGGGCGGTGAGCTCGCCGTCCCCGGTGGTGGTGTACTTGCGGAAGATGGTGTGGCCGGACTGTTCGCCTCCCAGCAGGAAGCCGCCGCGCTCCATCTCCTCCAGCACGTTGCGGTCGCCCACCGGGGTGCAGCCCATGGTGAGGCCCCGCTCCTTGCAGAAGATCCGCAGGCCCAGGTTGCTCATCACCGTGGCCACGATGGTGTTTTTGGGCAGCTCACCCCGGCTGAGGAGGTCGGAGCCGCAGATGGCCAGGACCTGGTCGCCGTCGATGAGCGCCCCGATCTCGTCCACCGCCAGACAGCGGTCGGCGTCGCCGTCGAAGGCGATGCCCACGTCGTAGCGCCCGTCCCGCACTTTCTGGGCCAGGGTCTCCATGTGGGTGGAGCCGCAGTCCCGGTTGATGTTGGTGCCGTCCGGCTGGGCGTGGATCACGTCGAAGGTCAACTTGTCAAAGCGGGAGAACAGGCGGGGGGCGGTGGCGGAGGCGGCGCCGTTGGCGCAGTCCACCAGGACGCGCAGACCGGCCAGGTCGGAGTCGATGGTGGAGACCAGATGGTCGATGTACGCCTCGCTCTCCCGCGCGTCGGCCTCCACGACGCGACCGATCTCCCCGTGGGTCTTCCGGGGGACGGGGATCTCCCGGAGAATGATCTCCTCGATCTCCCCCTCCAGCTGGTCGGAGAGTTTGAAGCCCTGGCCGTTGAAGATCTTGATACCGTTGTGCTCAAAGGGGTTGTGGGAGGCGGAGATGACCACCCCCGCGTCGGCGTGGTTGCGGATGGTGGCGAAGGCCACCCCGGGGGTGGGGATCACCCCCAGCCGGAGCACGTCCGCCCCCGCCGAGCACAGTCCGGCGATCAGGGCCGCCTCCAGCACGTCGGAGGACACGCGGGTGTCCTTCCCAATGGTAAAAAGGGGCCTTCCCCCCTGCTTCTCCTTCGTAAGGACGGCGGCGGCGGCCAGGCCCACCTGGTAGGCCAGCTCCCCGTCCAGCCCGGCGTTCACCACGCCGCGGATGCCGTCGGTGCCAAAGAGTTTTCCCATGCGATCCTTCCTTTCTCTCTCCCTTTCTCTCTCAGGCCGGTCCCGGCCCGGTCAGGTCATAAGGTCAGCTGGTCCAGGCCGCTCCCGGCGGGTGGGGTGAGGCCCAGGTGCTCATACGCCCGGTGGGTGACACAGCGGCCCCGGGGGGTGCGGGTGAGGAAGCCCATCTGCATGAGGTAGGGCTCGTACACGTCCTCCAGGGTCACCGCCTCCTCGTTGATGGTGGCGGCCAGGGTCTCCAGGCCCACCGGGCCGCCGCCGTAGTGCTGGATGATGGAGCCCAGCATCCGC
>CANQMK010000016.1 GCA_947624895.1 uncultured Oscillospiraceae bacterium
GTTGGCGCCCGGATACGCGCGGTGCGGCAGAGCAAAAAAATGACCCAAGAGCGTCTGGCCGACGCGGTTGGGGTGGGTGTGACCCATATCAGCCACATTGAAACAGGCAACAGCATCCCCAGTCTCCAGGTATTTGTGGATATTCTGAACGCTTTGGATTGCTCGGCGGACGAGCTGCTCTGCCTGGAGCTGGAGCAGGCCCAGCCGCAGTTTGATTCCTGGATCAAGGATATCTTTGCCGACTGCACGGATAAAGAGCGCAAGCTGATCGTGGACACCGTCCTGGCCCTCAAATCCTCCATGCGGAGGCTGAAGATCGAGGAATAGTCTGGAAATTCCGCAAAAAACACGCCCCACGGCCCGGGGGGACCGGGGCGTGGGGCGTGTTTTTGTGGGTCATCTGAAATTTTCGTGCTGGGGCGGGGGCGCGGGCGCGGGGTCAGCCTTCTTTGCGCTGGAGTTGGAGGCGGTCGGCGATCATGGCGATGAATTCGCTGTTGGTGGGCTTGCCCTTGGCGTTGCTCACGGTGTAGCCGAAGTATTTTTGCAGGGTCTCCAGGTCGCCCCGGTCCCAGGCCACCTCGATGGCGTGGCGGATGGCCCGCTCCACCCGGCTGGGGGTGGTGGCGAATTTTTTGGCCACGGTGGGATAGAGTACCTTGGTGACGGCGTTGATGACCTCCATGTCCTCCACCGCCAGGCGGATGGCCTCCCGGAGGTACTGGTAGCCCTTGATGTGGGCGGGGACGCCGATCTCGTGGATGATGGAGGTGACCCGCAGTTCCAGGCTCTCCTCGGCGGGGGACAGGGCGTCCCGCGGCTCCGTGCCCGCCACCAGCTGGCGGCACCGCTCCAGCACCGTCCGGGGGCGACAGGGCTTGAGCATCAGGTAGTCCGCCCCGTGGGCCCCCGCCTCCTGGACGATCCCCTCGTGGAGGAAGGCGGACAACACCAGCACCAGCGGCGACCGGTCCCCAGCCTTTAGCCGCTCCAGCACCTCCAGCCCGTCCAGCCCGGTGAGTACCAGGTCCATCACCACCACCTGGGGCCGCTGGGCCGCCGCCAGACGCAGCAGCTCCTCCCCGTCCCCGGTGACCCCCGCCAGGCGGAAGCCGCCCTCCTGCCGGACGGCCTCCCCCAGGGCGGCCTGAAACTCCCGGCCCGTATCTCCCAGTACCAACACAATGTCCTGCTCCATGACTTTCCTCATTTCCGGCGGCGCGCGCCGCCCTGAATTTCTCCTTGTGGGGCCCACCACATCGATGGGGAAAATATACCATATTTTTACAGTTCCCGCAAGAAGAAAATGGAAATTTTTAGAAACAATCGTCCGACAAACCTCGACGTTTTGGCAAAAAAGAGGGATAGTCGTCGATTTTCGGCGACTATCCCCAGGCGCTGGACAGGTGGTGAGAAGCGGCCCCGGCGGGGTCACTCCTCCATGTGCCGACTCAAAAAGCCGGCGGCGGTCTGGATCATCTTGGTCTCCGTCTCCCCCACGGTCTGGTCGTCCTCGGCCACGAAGAGCACCGCCCCCAGCACGTCCCCGCCGGAGAGGATGGGGGCGGAGACGGTGGCGTGGAACTTCTCGCTGTCCCGGCACAGGGGCAGCGGGGCGTCCCCCGCCTGGCGGACGTAGAGTTGGCGGCTCTCCATGAGCTTTTCCAGCTCCTCGCTCACCGCCCGCTCGGCCAGCTCCCGCCGGGGCGCGCCGGAGACGGCCAGGACGTTGTCCCGGTCGGTGATGACGGCGGTGAGGCCGGAGAGTTTGGCCAGGGTCTCGCACATCTGCCCGGCGAAGTCGCTCAGCCCACCCATGAGGCTGTATTTCTTAAAGACCACCCCGCCGTCCTTGTCCGTGAAAATCTCCAGGGGGTCGCCCTCCCTGACGACTTTGACCGTGAAGACCTTGTCGCCGTGCTTATCGCTGGACTGGGTGATCTGGATCTCGTAGTCGTCCGCCGCCCGCCGGTCCAGGGGGATGGGGGCGGGGGCCATCGCCGCCGCCCCTTCGGGCCGCTCCCCGGTCAGCTCCTCCGGCAGCTCGCCACAGCGGAGGATGCTGTCGATGTCGGCCTTGAGCTGTACCTCGATGTGGTCCTCGTAGACCATGATCTTCTCGATGATGAGCTGGAGGTCGCCGCGGTCCAGCTTGGGCTTGTTCAGAATGTCGTCAAAGACCTCCAGCGCGGTCTTGGCCGCCCGGTTCACCCGGATGATGGTGTTGCGCTTGTCCTGGGCCATGACGATCTGGTTTTGGATGCCCTCGATCCGGCGGAGGAGGTCGACTTCCAGCTCGTCGTAGGTCGCCTCCAGCGTCTCCTCCTGCCCCGGGTGGCGCATCACATCCCGGACGCGCTGGCGCTTGGTGGCTTTCAGCTCCTCCCGCAGGTCTGCCAGCACCTCCTCCAGATGGGCGGCGGTCTGCTCCGTCTCGGCCACGTCCTCCTGCTCCTTGACCAGGTCGGCGTTAAGGCGGTCCAGCATGGCGGCGGAGTTCTCCTTGACCTTGCGGATGTACCGCTTCAACAGCTCGTCCAGCTTGTCCACCCGGATGTGGTGGCTGGTGCAGCCCTTCAGTCCCCGGCGGTGGTACGTCCCGCAGCGGTAGGCGTCCTTGATGTCCCGCCGGCTCATGGCGAACATGGGGGAGCCGCAGTCCCCGCAGAACAGGAAGCCGGAATAGACGTTGTCGTACTTCTTCTGGCCCCGGTAGTGGGCGGTGGAGCGGGTCTGGCGCAGGGCCCGGGCGGTGGCGAAGGTGCGGTAGTCGAGGATGGGCTGGTGGTGGTGCTCGATGACGATGTGCTCCGCCTCGTCCCGCCGCACGTCCTTGCCGTTGATCTTCCCGCGGGTATACTTCCCCTGGCGAAGGGTGCCGATATAAAAGTCGTTGTCCAGGATGCCCTGTATGGTCACGATGGCCCAGACGGGCTTGGCGGGACGCCGGCACGCCTCCCCGGCCGCCTCCCTCCGCTCCCGCTCGGCCATCCGGGGGGTGGGGATGCCCCGGTCGGTGAGGTGGTTGGCGATCTTCTTGTAGCCCCAGCCGTCGATGTAGAGCCGGAAGATCTCCCGAACGATCTCTGCCTCGGTGGGGACGAGCTCAAATTCCCGGCGCTTATTGAGGAGATAGCCGTAGGGGGCGGCGCAGAGCCACTGGCCGTCCTGCTGGCGGCGCTGGATCACCGACTTCACCTTCTTGCTGGCGTCGGTGACAGGCATTTCGTTGATGAGGAATTGAAACTGGATCTTCAGCCAGTCGTCGTCGTTGGGGAAGTCGATGTTGTCCCCGATGGAGATGATCCGCACCCCCGCGTCCCGCAGGTCCTCCAGCTCCACCAGCCCCCGGGAGTTCCGCCGGGAGAAGCGGGAGAAGTCCTTGATAATGAGGATGTCTTTTTTGTGGCCAATCAGTTCCCGGCGCATGGCCTGGTAGCCGGGGCGCTGGTCGAAGGTGTAGCCGGACTTGTCCCGGTCTTCGTAGAAGGTCAGGGCGGAGCCGGGGAATTTGCGCGTCACAAAGTCCTCGATGATGGCTTTCTGGTTTTCGATGGAGGTGTTGTCCCGGTCCAGCTCCTCGTCCACGGAAATCCGGCAGTAGCCGGCGATGGCAAATTTTTCAATCATCGGTTTCACCCTTCAGGTATTTCGCCGTCTGGCGGTCAAATTCGGAGATGTAGGCGGCGTCCTGCTTTTTGCGGAACGCCTCATAGATATCCCCCACCTTTTTGGCCGCTTCCTCGTGGGAAATGCGGCCCTTGCCCTCCAGCACCTTCTGGCGGTTGTGGGCCAGAAAGCGGTCGGCCTCGGCCAGCCAGTCCGCCATGGACATGGGCACCTGATCCTCCGCCATCAGCTCGGCGTAGTCGATGAACATGGTGACCAGCCGGTTGAGGCGGGAGAGCTCCTTCTCGTTTAAGTAGTTTTTCGCGATGAGGGTGTCGCTTTTCAGTATCTTGCCATCGGGAGCGGCCTTCCAGGTGGTCAGGCCCATGGTGGGGCTGTCCGGCGTGGCCCGCTCCGCGATCAACTCGGCGGCGGTCTGGCCGGTGACGGCGAAGTGGAGCTTGTTTTGGACAAAGGCGTAAAAAGCCTTGGTGGTATCGCTCCGCTTGTCGTAGTCGTAGCTGCACTGCTCGAAGATGTCGGCAATCTTCTGATAGGCCCGGCGCTCGCTGGCCCGGATCTCCCGAATGCGCTCCAGGAGTTCGTCAAAGTAGTCCTTGCCGAAGGGGCGGCCGTTTTTCATCAGCTCGTCGTTGAGGACAAAGCCCTTCTGGATGTACTCCTTCAGGGTCCTGGTGGCCCACTGGCGGAAGCGGGTGGCCTTCTTGGAGTTCACCCGGTAGCCCACGGCGATGATGGCGTCCAAGTTGTAATGCTCCAGCTCGCGCCGGACCTGACGGGCGCCCTCCTGGCGAACCACTAAGAATTTCTTAGTCGTTGCCTCCCGCTCCAGTTCTTCCTCGGCATAGATGTTTTTCAGATGCTGAAGAATGTTCTCCGGGGTACAGGCAAAAAGCTGGGCCATCCCGCTCTGGGTCAGCCAGAAGTTCTCGTTCTGGAAAACCACGCTCACAAATTCTTTTCCGTTGCTATCACTGTACAGCAGTACCTCGCCGACTTTCATCAGCTCGTCGTTCTTCTTGTCCATAACGAACGCCCTCCGCCGTTTATATTGTGATAACATTGTAGCATAGAAATGGACAAATAGCAACCAGAAAAGAACTGGACCCGCGGAGGGATCTCCCGCCGCCCTGCCGCTACCTGGCAAGTTCCATGGGCTGTTGACCGTCCTGGCGCGCCGCCTGCTCCGCCATGCGCCTGCGGTTGGAGGTGAGCAGGGCCCCTGTGAGAGCGGTCAGATCTTCGCCGCCCGACTGGAATACAGCGGCCAGATAGCCCCGCTTTTGACAGGTTTGATAGAGGGGCTTGAGCCGGTTCTGAAGGTCCTCGTCGTCTTTCTCCCCATTGGTCAGCCAGATCTCCACAAGTTTGGTATCATCCCGGATGTTTATTTCCAACCACATCACTCCCCTGCTGTTAAACTTTCCCAGTTTGGACTTGTTATTCACATCGATTGCTTTTGCGTTTCGTGGTCGTCCGGCTTGTGGCCTTGGGCGA
Organism: uncultured Oscillospiraceae bacterium; assembly: GCA_947624895.1. GTDB lineage: Bacteria > Bacillota > Clostridia > Oscillospirales > Oscillospiraceae > MGBC124762. The sequence goes on from CANQMK010000016.1 coordinate 5,128, forward strand.
TTTTCTTGGCCCGTTCTTTGGCGAGGGTTTTGCGGTCACTGTGGGCGGTCACGGGAGCGGTTGGAGTAGGGGCCTGACCACGCTCCAGAGAGTAGCCAAGGCGTATAAGAGGATCCCCAGCACCACTAAGAGCATCAGCGTGAGGGCTACCCCTTTGAGTGTGACTGTGGGCAACTCCGGCAAGCGTATCCTGGGCAGGCGCAAACGCCGCCGCTCTTTCTTCCTCCCAGCCTGTTCGATACTCGCCTGTATCCTGGAGAGCTGTCTCGTCATCTCTGCCGCCTGTTCCTTCGTGGCATAGATGATCAGCGTTGACAGGATTTGTTCCAGCAGGTGGTTCTGCGCCGCTGTCGCACGGTACAGGGTGTTGAGCTTGCTCAGTAATTCCTCCCACTGTTCCGGTGTGGGGCAGGCCGCCAGGAGCGGCGGCTCTGCAGGCAAGTTCCTCCGCTTCAACTCCTCGTTGGATAATTTGTTCTCGGATGCGGAACTCACGTTCTATGACCTCCTTTCGGTATTTGTCCTCATGCAGTCGGTCGTCCCGGCACTTTTTTCCCTTAGGTGTGGTGTAGGTGATGTACTTCCGCGCGTCTTCCCACCGCACCCGGTAGCCCTGCCGCTCCATTGCCCAGAGGAACTCGGCCCTTGTTTTAGCCCTCCTCATACACAGGTCAATGGCGTTGATGAGCCGGAACTTCCAACTCTCACCACGGACCGCGGCGCGGTACTCGCCGGGACGCATCTTTTTTTCCTGGGCGTACTTCTTGGGCGGCTCCAACACCGTCAGGCCGTGGGCGGCGCAGATCTCGTCGCTGATCCGCCGCTGGCGCTGGAGGTCTGCGGCGTTCTGGTGGAGCTTGCGGCCGGTCGTCAGGCTCACGCTGTTGACGATGAGGTGGCTGTGGAGGTGGTCGGTGTCCGTGTGGGTGGCGACCACCACCTCGAAGTCGGGGAACAGCCGTTGGGCCAGTTCCAGCCCGATAGCGTGGACTTCCTCCGGGGCGACAGTTTCCTCCGGGTGGAAGGACTGGACGAACTGGTAGAACATCCTGCCGTCGGTTTTGCTGTGCCGCCGCTTGGTGGTCATCATCTCGTCATAGGCGGACTGGGCCACGCAGTTCCAGCCGGTGACCAGTTGGCGCCCCTCCCACAGGGTCTTGTCCCTCCGCTGGACGTAGCGTAAGACGCCGCACATGGCCCCGCCGGACTGGGTGGCGTTCTTGGTCGCGGTGAAAGTGGCCATCTACGTCACCGCCTTAGTGAGCTGACCGACCTGCTCACAGAGTTTGGCGTAGCCCTCCACCAGGTCGTCGCCCCGGAGGACTTTGAGTCTGCCCATGTTGGCCAGGGTGGTGAGCTGGTTCAGGTTGCGGCCCTGGGTCTTGAGTTCGTGGAGCACCGCGTCCAGGCCGTCCACCTGGACGATCTGTTTGCCCAGGCCGCAGATGCAGAGGTAGTCGGTCAGGGTCATGTTGGCCTCCCGCGCCTTTTCCTGCAGGACCTCTTTTGTATGAGGTGTCATCCGCATCGTGACGATTTCTGTCTTGCGTTTTTCTCTCGGCATTTGGTTTTCCTCCTTCCTCCCCCCGCAGGGGGCTGGGGGCCGGGGCAGCGCCCCGAAACGCGTCCGGCGTATAGCCAGAGGCTATGCTTGCCTCACCTCGTCGGCGCAAACTCCGTATCCCTCGCCCCGCCGCAAGCGGCAGGGCTCACTCGCTCCGTTGCGCCTCCTCTCCCCACAAAGCCTCACGGCTTTGCGGGGGCCCCGGCAGATTGGCCCGCACCCGCGGCCCCCGTTTCAGTGCCGATAGGGTCAACCTCCCCGGGGCCTTGTTCACCGTCACTTTCGGCACGGCGGAGTTCGATGAGCCGTCTGCCGTTGCTTCTGCGGATGGTGACGGTGATGCCGGCTTTGCCTAGTGCGTCAACGCTTTGGACGATTCGCCGGGAGAGTGTCTTCGGCGAGACGCCCGCAGCGCCCGCAGGGTCGATCGCCGCGGTCAGTTCGGTGGGAGTGCCGATGAACTTTTCCCTGCCTCCCATCAATTCAGAGAGGAGAGGGACGATTTTATCCTCCAACCGTTCCGGCGCGTCTTTGCTGTCTGAGACTACCTCCCACACATTGTCGCCGTTCCGCTCCAGCTCCATCTCTCGGTACTCGATGTCCCGCCCCACGCAATAGAGCTTGGCTCGACGGCTGCCCCGCCGTTCTTCCACCAGCGTGAAGCTGGAATCCACCGCGCCGCTGATGGCGGTGGTGCCGGAGATGCGGTTGAACACATCCTCGGCGGGCTCTTTCCGCAGATGGTGGATGAGCAGGATGGCGAGGCCGTGGGCGTCGGCCAGACGCTTTAATACAGAGAGGTCCCGGTAATCGTTGGCGTAGGTGTTGTCATAGCGGGTGTTGCGGACCATCTGGAGGGTGTCGATGATGACCAGCACGGCGTCCGGGTGCTCGGCCAGAAAGTTCTCCAACTGCTCCTCCAGCCCACGCCCCAGCAGAGCGGCCTGGGTGCAGAAGTGGACGGTGGGCGGCGCGTCCTCGGTGATTTGGAACAGTCGGTTTTGGATGCGGAGCTGGGAGTCCTCCAGGCAGAGATAGAGGACAGCGCCGGGCTTTACGGACATGCCCCAGACGGGGTCGCCCTTGGCCACGGTCACCGCCAGCCAGAGGGCCAGCCAGGACTTGCCCACCTTGGGGGACCCGGCCAGGATGTGGAGCCCCTGGGAGAGCAGGGAGTCCACAATAAAGTTGGGCGGGCGCAGCGGCCGGGCCATGAGCGTGGCGCCGTCGATGGTGTGGAGCCGATTTTCTGAGGTCATGGAATTCCTCCTCCTTTTTCTCGCGCCCTTGGCGGGGCGATTATCTTGTGTTAGAATACAGGAGAACGAGAAATTCCAACATGAAAAAGTGATTTTCGCCGTTTTGCAGAAAAATCACTTTGAGACAGGATAAGGTACAATAAAATGCGCAAATTCAAAAAATAAAAGGACAAGGTTTGCACTCTCTGGTAGAATGAAGTCGCGACACACCATTCTGAAAGGAGAAAGCAAACCATGTCCGAGAAGATTGTACAACTGAACGAGGAAGTAATCAAGGGGCAAATCAAAGAACTGGTGCGGGGCAGTGTGGAAGAGACACTGAACGAGCTGCTGGACGCCGAGGCAGAAAAACTGACCCAGGCGGCCCGCTATGAGCGAAGCGAGCAGCGCCAGGGCTACCGCAGTGGTTATTACAGCCGAAACCTCACCACCACCTCTGGGGACGTAACGCTGAAGGTGCCTCGCCTGAAGGGCGTGACCTTCGAGACAGCGATCATTGAGCGGTACCGCCGGCGGGAGAGCAGCGTGGAGGAAGCCCTGATAGAGATGTATCTGGCTGGAGTGTCCGTGCGCCGCGTAGAGGACATCACGGAGGCTCTGTGGGGCAGCAAGGTATCTCCGGCCACCATCAGTGAGCTGAACAAGAAAGCCTACGTCCATATCGAGGACTGGCGGAACCGTCCCCTGCAGGGCGGACGCTATCCCTACGTCTATGTGGACGGCATCTACCTACGCCGGAACTGGGGCGGAGAGTATGAAAATGTGGCTATTCTGGTGGCCATTGCGGTGAATGAGGACGGATACCGTGAAGTTCTGGGCGCCGCGGAGGGGATGAAGGAGGACAAGGCCAGCTGGGTGAGTTTCTTTCAATGGCTGCGAGGCCGGGGCCTGGACGGCGTGAAGCTGGTGGTGGGCGACAAGTGTCTGGGGATGCTGGAGGCCGTAGGGGAAGTGTTCCCTGACGCCAAATATCAGCGGTGCACAGTCCACTTTTACCGCAACGTGTTCTCCGTGACCCCCCGCTCTAAAATGAAGCTGGTGTCCAAGATGCTCAAGGCGATCCACGCCCAAGAGAGCAAGCGGGCGGCGAGGGAGAAGGCCAGGCTGGTGGTGGCGGAGTTAAAGGAGATGAAACTGCGGGAGGCGGCCAGGAAAATCGAGGCCGGTATTGAGGAGACGCTGACCTACTTTGACTTCCCGGCGGAGCACTGGACCCGCATCCGGACCAACAATGTGATAGAGCGGCTCAACCGGGAGATCCGCCGCCGTACCCGGGTAGTGGGAGCTTTCCCGGACGGAAACTCCGCGCTGATGCTGGTCTGTGCCCGGCTGCGCCATGTGGCTGGCACCCAGTGGGGCGGTAAGAAGTACATGAACATGAGGCACTTGGAGGCGGCGTTGGAGGACGCCTCACTTGTCGTCTGACCTCATTCCCTCCAGAGACTGCAAACCTTTTTGCGCATAATTCTTGACACGACCTGAGACAGAGGAGGGCCGCGCCGTGGAGAAGGACTTTGGCCTGTATGTCACCCTGCTGTCCAAGGGAAACATAAAAAGAGACCTCGCCGGGTCGGCCGGCAAGGTCTCCTTGGAGGATACCACGATCCAAGATGAGTTGATCTTGTTCTCTGAATTGAACTTCGGCCCCTACGCCGAGGTGGTGGACGTGATCCGCGCCTCGGCGGCCTTTCTGTGCGTGGACAATGATAACCGCTATGTTGATGGGAAGGTCAACCCCCATGTCTATAAGCTCATGATGGAGACCGTGGCCGACCTGGTCAGCACACTGGCCGAGGAGAGTTCTCTCCACGGCTTGCTCCTACGGACAGCGATCGAGGACTTGCCCGCTGATGATGGTACGCATCAGCGGCGCATCCAAATTTGCAAGGAGTTGGTCGCCGCGCTGGAGGAGCTGATGCTGTTCCAGTTCGTGGTCAACGAGGTGCTGCACGATCTGGCGGAGAAGGCGCCCCTTGACCCCGAGAAGTACGAGGGCCTGTGGGAGCTGCCGGTGACAGAGATATTGGCCCTGGACGAGGGCCTTTTCTCACGATACCATTTCCGCTCAGCGGTGAGCTACTACCATTTCCTCCTCCTGCACTTTGTGGCCGCCAAGACCAATGTGGTTTTCTGCCAATGCTGTGGCCGGTACTTCGTCCCCAAGACGAAGAGCAAGACCATCTACTGCGACCGCGTCCTGAAAGATGACAAGACCTGTAAGCATTGGGGGCCGATCCTCAAGCACAGGCTGGCCACACAGCAAAACGAAGTGATCGAGGAATTTGACCGGGCTAAACGGCGGATGTATAAACGATATGAGCGCACAGCAGACGGCAAGCAAAAGCCCTCCCAGAAGGACCTGAGCTACGCCGAATACTACGCCTGGCTGGACCAAGCGACCAAGGCCAAGGACGACTATTTGGCCGGACAACTCAGCGCGGAGGAGGCGCTGAGAATCATAAATACCTTTTCATCTCAATCCGCCAGCCGTTAATTGTGGCCGATTCACGTAATGCTCTTTTTGACACTATATGCCATTACACGGTGCCACAGGCTCCAATATAACTCGATAATCGTGTCACTTCTGTGTGTCGACCAGCTGGCTTGTTCCGTTTAATGGCAGGGGTAGAGGGATATCTCAGCACTCAGTTTTGTGGTGCATTGTTAGAAAATTTTGGGGCAGGAAGCTTCCCTGCTCGCTGTAGGCGGTTTGGTGGTTTACCCACTGCGCATCTCTCCGCTTTTGAGGCTTTTTGATGTTGCACATAAAAGCACCACAAATTTTAGACGAAGATGTGCTATTCCCTCGCCACCTTCATCTAGACAGTCAATGCACCGCCCTCTCCTTGCCAAGGCGCACAAATCCACGCCTTCCCGCTTTATGTCCACGGTTCCTTTGTCCAGGCGGGAAAGGTGGATGATATCCTCCACCAGGCGGATTATGTAATGAGTCTCACTATGAATCTAGGTGTAAAAGTGGATCCTGTTCCCCTCTTTCGCCACTCCGTTCTCCAGCAACTCCACGTAGCCGACGATGGTGTGCAGGAGCGCATTTGACTTATAGAACATGTTGGCAGTGAACTCCTACCGCATTTGGGTGGCGCGATCCTTCTCGTTTATGCTCTCAAAGCTCCTTTCGTTGCCGCCTGATCTACCGTTGCTGGGCATCCTTCCGATGGAGCAACGGGGAGAACTCGTCATTCTCCCCGCGTTTCAGTAGCCCATCCAAATCAAGCCGATTTATAGATTATAGAGATGGTGATATGCTTGGCCAGGCGGTAGGCCAGCAGGTCGGAGAGGACAACCGCAATGGTGGCGATAATCACCAGTGGCTGGGGTCTCCACAGTAGCAGGGTCAGTATGGTGTTCTGGGCCACGGACAGCCGGATCACGGTGCCGTCGGTGAGCTGTTTGCAGTACAGGGTGCGCTCTAACAGGGTGGCGGAGCGCCAGGCGCTCTCGTCAGAATCGATTTCCAGAACTTCCCGGATTTCTTTCCGCCCTAGGCGGTTCTCCGTTCCATCGGAGTTTGTCTGACGGTCATACAGCACCTGGTCGTCCGCACCAATTCAGGTAATGTGGTAGCCTTTCGCCTCCAGGCCAGGGAAGAGGGCGGTCTCCGCATACTCTACGCCGTAGGCGGCCAGTTCAGCCTCGATCCGCAACTAGCCCGGCCACACCCCCCTAAAGTAGTCATACAAACCCCAAGGGAACAGCGCCACCGCCAACAGATGGCAACTAGATAGATGGATTAAAATTGCGTTTGGGTATTTGCCCACCTCCATCCGATAACCCATGCCCCGCATGGTTTCGATGGCTTCTTCGAAGAAGCCCAACTTAGTGCCGGGATGCCGATGTGGACGTCCAACATGTGGGCCTCGCCGGTGTATTTCGTTCCCCATGTGCGTTGAGTAGCTAATCCTGGATGAACACCCGGTCGGGGCTCTCTATGAACTTCCGCAGCTCATATTCCTTGAAGATCAACTCCACCCGCTCGCCCCCTCCGTCACCGTATGACGCCATTTCCAGACCGTCATGGGCAATGACTTATGGGCCCAGGGGGCGAGATTGGCGCAACACTGTCCTGCCCCAGGACACCATCGCCATTACGTTGAACTAAAAAGCTCCAAAGCCATCTATCTTCGAAACGTTTTGTGAAATGACGGTTCAAGAACATTATTTTAACACGAGACATATATGGATTCGTTTCAAATTGCAATAATATCCTTTAATAGCCTAACAGAAAAAATCAAAGATAGCAGACTATATTTTTGCGATTCCCCAAATAACATTTTTTCATTTGAAATCCGCCTAAAACCGTGACGGCTTAAGAACCGTTCCAAATATGTCAACATCCGCTCTGGGATACCGCCCTGATTGCTATTGGTGATAATACTTTATAAGTTCACTTTCCGTTTTAACCCATTGGTTTTGACCAGATTTAATACATTTCTCTGCCTACAAACCAAAACTGTTAAAAAATGCCTCGGCAAAACCTCCTGGAAAAGATGTGGTTTCGGAAGCTATATTGGTTGGTTTGAGTTCAGTGTGATCAACTGCCGCCCACTAAAAAAGACTATCGTTTGGCACATGAATTGCATTATCACAGTAGCATATACATTAATATGTCGATGCTTATCTCAGAAATCCTACCACGTATCCTGATTCTTTCCATCAGAGCCTGCGCGTGGGGCATTCTAGAAAAATCAAATCCACGGTCCTAATCTACCGAATCAAATCTTTGTGGACACCACGAAAAGAAGCAAGGCCGATGGCATCCAAATTATTCTTATGAATATGCACAACCCTGCACAAAAAGCCATATACAGCTGCAGGTCAGGTCCTCTAGACCATCTTAATTCTAACGTATATACTGGGGGAAAAGGCAATTCCATCTCATAAGCGTATCCGAGATGGCATGTGTAAAAGGAAGGCATTTATACGCTTCAAGAGAATGGGAAATGTAAGCTGTTGCTGGACTCAATGCTGTCGCATGATTTGGCCCTCAGCAAAGGAAGACCTCCAATCGCTCAATCAAACAAGGCTTTCCAAAACCCTATGGATGGATGTATATAACTCATCCAGCGTTCCGTTATTCTTGATTGTGTAATCCGCCTTGTCCTTAAGGGCAAAAACCTCCGCTTCCGCAGGATGAGTTACCGCAGTATCATAGCCGATATTCTCACCGCCTCGTGTGGTGAACCGAGTTGCACGCAGTTCGTAGTCCGTGTCAATAAATATGAGAATAAAGTTGCTGAAGCACTGCTCTTTCCAAAAGGTATAGTCTTCGAGGTGGCGCATTCCGTCTATTACGACTCTAGGAAATGCCGCAACTTCGTCAGCCACTCGACGATTCAAGGCATACTGACTGTTATTCTGAAATAGTTTTGCACCCGCAATTCGCAGATCATCCCGATTGGTAGTTTGACAATGATCGGCCAAGCCTTTTTCGATAATCTGGCTGTATCGGACATAATGATAGTTACATCTATTTAGATATTTTCCAACGGTAGTTTTTCCAGCTGCAACAAGTCCAGCAAGTCCAATCACCAAGGTGTGTGCAGGTGCCCTGCGTTCTCGTTGAGGAATAATCATATCATTTTCCTCGGGGATACCTAGAGGCTCATAGTAACCAGAAATAAAGAATTGCCCCACTAGAGAAGCCGTAATAGCATCCAGTTCGTCATGGCAAACTGCATCCCTTTGAAATCTTCCTTTAATCCCGAACCGGGACAGACCGGTCTTTAGCAAGGCCTCATCTGTTCGCTTTCGAGGTAACTGCACCACATCCTGAGCGGCACCGGGAAAACACTCGATTACGGGGTATCCTTCCTTTCGAAACTGTTCCGCCAAATTGATTCCCCGGCGGGTCAATTCCTGCATAGATCGAATCAAAGCAGGGTAGCAATTGACGTTCCTACGTTTCAATTCCCGCTCACAGTATCGCATAATTCCAGCACTGTCTCTGGAGGGATCGTCATCATAGACGCTATTTCTCCCATTTGGCAGTGATAAGGGAGCGTCAATGGAGATTATATCCGGTCGTACCTCCTCAACAAAATGAAAAATATCCTCGTCTGTGTGGGCCACTTCAGTCCGGGCCATGGGGCCAATCAATAGGCAAAGCCCGGTTCGGCTGTCAGTTTTTCCGGCCAAATCGATACCTACAATACGATAGTTGCCAGCGTCCCGTAGGGATTCCTGTGAAAAATTGCTGATTTCCGTTTTAATCGTCTTACGAATAGTTGCGCAAATAGAAGCGGAAGGGAGAACTCTGGAGAGGTTTAACATAGTGGTATTTTTGTAAAACGGTTGGGGATTTCCTACCAATGGGAAACTCCGGCCGTAAATCTTATCAAAAAAAACACGATCGAGAATATAGGCCATGCCTAATACATCATGAAAGTTATAGTTAATCAGCCGCTCTAATGCGGACCGTTTGCCAAACAGAAAAGAATACCAAAGGGCAATGGCTTCTTTCCCGTCGGCTTCTTTCAGCGATTCAGGCCGATGAAAACCCAGGCTTTGTTCAATTGCCTTTTGCCCTCCCGATAGGCCAAAACGACGGCAGAGGAACATAAGGTCCAGATTAGCTTTCGTTGAAAATTCACTAGTATGGAATTTCCGGTCCAGGAATTTACAGTCAAATCTCGTTCCATTGAATGTGACGATTACCTTTGCCGCACGGAAAGAAGAGAGAAAATACTCTGGGTCAGTCCCTTGAAGCCAGCAACCGTATTCACCATTTATTAGCCATCCGACACAGGTCACATAGTGGTAGACCGTACTCAGCCCCGTAGTCTCAATATCTAGGAACATGACATCTCTTGGAAAGGAATACGCAATTCGGTACAACTGTCTGTGTTCTACATGATCCAGGAAAAAGTCCACATTCCCTGCCTGAAGTGCTTGAATGCAGTCTGAAATATCGCTGATCCTGCTGTCTTCAAACAAGGACTGCTGATTAGAAAAACAATCGGCTAAGCTACTTAGAGTTTTTCCTTCAGCCCAATAATCCCGTTCTCTTTGCTCTGAAACATCCTTGAGTTGAGAAAAAGAATAGAATAGGAGCATATCCTTCAAGTCCATTTTCCCGCTCCTCTCACATGAAACGGAAGATTCGTCTGTTGCTCAACCAAAAGACCTAGCAAATGGGGTATTTCAGTGTAAGTTAGTCACTTGGTGCTCTGAACTCCGCCCTCAGATCCAGCGACCAACTCGTCAATAATATCTTGCAGGGCTTCTTTTTCGTTTGCGCACTGCTGGATCTGGTTCTGCAACGCAACGTTTTGATCTTCAAGTTGCTGGATTTCTGCTGACATAGATGTGCTGTTCGATATCACATTATCAATTCGTGCGTTTATGCTGAGTATAAGTCCTGCTATCGTAACCAGCAAAGTGATAAACCCAATTGAACCCAAACCATATATAAAGTATTTGGTTTGGTTGAGAGATTTTTCTGAATGCTTTGCAGATTCTTTGGCAGCCCTTGCCGATGTCTCAGCTGCCTCAATCCTTTCCGGGATAGCACTGCCCACGCAAAGATTGTCCGTTGTCTTTCGAAACGACTCATCGGTAATCAAGGCTCTTTGCAGATAATCTTCAAAGGTTCGCATAGGCCTAATACTCTTTGACTGATGTTGGATACCGCTGAAATCAAATGAATGCTGTTTTTCTGCTGGCCACAAAATCTCTTGACTTGCCGGATTTGTCCCATCCGAATGTTTGCTACGGCCAATTTTAGTAAACTCCAAAGTAATAAGAGGTGCATCCTTCCTAATTCGGTATTCGTTTGACGTCAGATTATGCAGAGGAATATATAGATGCCCAACGAAACCAGGGTCAACAATAGGTCCTGTACCTAGTAGCAAGCCCTTATATACATGGCTGACGTTCAGGTTGTATCGGATAATTAGGTAATCAGGCACCCGGAAGATCTCTTTGACTTCCAAATATGTAATAGAGTTGGGCCGTAAGATCAACTCAGCATTATCCTCTTCCGTTATCTTCTCAGGATTGTCCGCTGTGCCGCTCCAATAATAGTACTTCCCCGAAAAATGGCAAGTATAGGTAACCCCTTCCACACTTGTGATGTCAAAGGGGTCAATCATACCAGTGGTCATGCAATACTTGACAATGTCAACAGAGTTGAGCAACGAATCTCCGATTTCCGGGAAAGGGTCGATACATGCATACTGCTTATACTTCTCTTCCGGGGGGCAACACAATTGCTTATTGGCTTCAATGCCAAGAAGCCTATCGCGATCAGCACTTGAAAAGGACACAACTACTCCCTCCGTTACAGTTTGAAAATTTTCGCTTTTCCGGTGCCAAGATAATCAATTTTTTTGCCGATGTTCGCAGAAACCTTAGAAACAAAGTCCGTGATTTTTTGCGAAATCCTGTCATAATCATGGCAAGAATAGTCTATGTAATCCAAATGGTTCATAACGATAATATTTGGTTGGTTTACCTGAATAGCGCGCTGAACAATGTCCGAATCGAAGGCGGCGACTCTGCGCACTCGCTTTGTGCAAGAAGTGTATTCTGTAAGATCTTGATCCGATCCGGCTGCCTCTGTCACATGAGCCCAGTCTGTTTCTCCTACAAGAGGGCCGGACTTTCCGGCTACTCGGATAGGATAAGCGCGAAGAACCATGATAACATTTTCCACGTCGCAGGGACTAAGGCCAGCCTCTCCCAAAAAAGAACCTGCTGTGGTATCCCGGCTGGTACAGTAGGGATAAAACGGGGAGTTCAGAGGAGATAGGCCAAACCCTTGGGTTCCTTCTATGACAACATGAGCGCCTGAATTTAGTAAGTCCCGCAAAGCGGACTTGGTGTCTTGGACATATGGCTGTAGTTCCGGGACTTCGTTAGCAAAGGTGATCGCGCCTTTGTTGCGCTGAAGCCTGGCAATCACAGCCGCGCCCGTTCCGCTCTCAGTAGAACCAATCCTTTGCCAAAGCCCGGCGTCCTGTTCTAACCGAGCCATCTTGTTGTCAATGACAACCGTGAATGGATCAATAAGCAACCTATCGGTAGAAATACCAGACGCATTAATCTCCTTAAACAAAACATCTAAGCTGATATATGATCCGCTGGGCAAAACGCAGAGCATCGAGGGATCAATCGCGGCAGTGGGGAGAGTGCGGAAGATATGTTCGATTTTGTCCGCAGAAACGACGGTGTGGCCAGAGTTGATACCGCCAACGCGCACAACCGCAACGGCACGCATCTTTTTTGCAAAATAATAGGATACCTTGCCTTTGCCCTCAGAGCCATACTGTCCACCAACAACTACAGAAACAGGCACGCAAATCCCTCCAAATATCTAAATTATAACTAATTATAGCATATCCATTCGCCGATTTCAATTCCTAAATGGTCTCAGTCACAGATTTCGTTGTAAGAGTACAATACATATTGGACATTGCGAGCAGAAGAGGCAAAAGGATGCGGCCCCATCACCCCCCAAGGAGCATACAGAAACCAAGCTGAAGCTGCTTCGGGATATGCACCGCCGCGCTTCCACTCTGGGTCTCAACAAGTTCTAGGACCGTCTGCGTCAAAGGGGCTACACCCGCCGCCCAGAGAGCCTGTGCCGGGTCATACGAAGGCTGGGGATGCTCCCGGCCGCGTTTCCCGGCCGCCTACCTGGAGCGGTCTGCCTATTCCTCGGCGGACTTTCTGCGGTGAGTGGTGAAATGGTATGCCCGTGGGGGGATCCGGGTGGAGTGCGCCCAGACGGACAACGGCTTTGAGTTCACCAACCGTTTCTCCAACAGCAGGCGGGATCTCCCCGCCCTCTTCGAGCGGACCGCCAGGGAGTTGGGCATCCGGCACAAACTGATCCGGCCCTACACGCCCAGGCACAACGGGAAGGTGGAGCGCAGCCACCGGGAGGACCAGAAACGCTTTTATTCCTGCCACTCTTTCTACTCCCTGGCCGACTTTGAGAAACAGCTTGCCGCCCACAACCGCCGCTCCAACGACCTGCCGATGCGCCCCCTCCACTGGCTTTCCCCCAACCTGTTCGCTGTGCAATATGTTTGACAAACTTACAGTATATTTTTTCATTCTTATGATATGTAGCTTGTCAGATCCAGAAAAATTGTGTAGAATGAGAAAAAGGCGGCCGCGCAGACGAAAGGACCGGGGGGAGACATCGGCGCGCGGCGAGGCTGTTGCGGGACCGCAACGATTTGACCGAAATGGGGCCGTCGCCAAAACCTCCGCAGGTGAGGACGGTCAAACAGGGGGAGATGACAATGAGCGGGATAGGATTGGTCCTGGCCGGAGGGGGCGGAAAGGGCGCGTATCAGATCGGGGTGTGGAAGGCCTTGGAGGAATATGGCGTTGCCCCAAATGTAAAAGCGATCTCAGGGACTTCGGTCGGCGCCCTTAACGCCGTGCTTTTTGCGCAGGGAGATCTGGATCTGGCACGTAAAGTGTGGAGCACCATTTCACCGGAAGCGGTGATGACGATCAATCAATCGCCTCCTTATCAGCAATTGGTCGACCTGGTGTCGGCTTTGCCGGAGAACCTGAAAGTGTACGGCGTGTTAAGGTCCATCCACCGGTGGCTGACGAAGCAATGGGCCGATCAGGGGCTGTTGAGCAAAGAGGGCCTGTCGCGGCTGATCGATAAATCGATCCAGTTTCAACGGGTATGCGCTTTTGGTGGCCCCATTTATGCTGCCGCTTATCATATATCTTCCAAGAAATTGAAGTATTTCGATCTCCAAAATTGCGACTCTTCTGAACAAATGAAAGAGCGGCTGTTGGCCAGCGCAAGCATCCCTGTCGTATTTGGAATGACATACGTTGACGGGGATCTGTATTGGGATGGCGGGACACCCGTAGTGGGCGACAATGTTCCTGTGAAACCGCTCTATGACGATGGCGTTAGAAATCTGATCGTCGTTCATCTGGGACGGGAAGAACCTGTTGACCGCGATAGATTTCCCGGGTGTAATATCATTGAGATCATGCCCCAGGAAGATCTCGGCGGTCTGATCTCAGGCACCATGAATTTTAAGCCTGAAGTCGCAAAAATGAATATGGAACGTGGCTATAACGACACGGTGCGCATACTCGAACCGCTTGACAAGACAGGTCGCTCGTTGAACAAAATAGAGCGGGCCTTTCAAGCGATCAGCGAAGAACAGAGGCGTTTTGCCAGACAAAACAGCCGCATCAAGAAAGAAATAGCCCACAGCGGGGAAGACATTGATGCAATCCTGCGAGAGTTAAGAGGAGAGGATAACCTGATGCGGCTTCAATTACCATATGACGATCATGAGCTAGAGGTCTCGCAAGAGGACAAGGCCGCGATCGAAGAACTCGTCTCAAAAAGTTTGGCAGAGTTCAAAGGGCGAAAAGCGGACCTTGAGATGCTTACGCTTGAATGCGTTTCAAAGGTCTCCAACAGCTCCGCCCTGTCCTCCGAACTTGAGGAACAGGGGACTTTACAGCGCTTATGGCGTGAACTCACCGGGAAGAACCGCAGATTAAAGAATAGCTTATATCGCGGCACAGCTACTACGCAATACGCGTACCAGCAAATGCTCGTGAGGCTGATCGAGCAAAATGCCACCGCCATGGACTTTATCGTTGACGTCCACAAAGAAAGCCACACGCTTACGCTGGAGATCGAACAAGAGCAATTAGCGACAAACAGGCGCCTGGCGGAGGCGTGTCAGTGCCTTTTGGAGCAAAAGAATGCCATCGTAAAGTTGGACGAAGAACACGGACACTTATCCGGCGAGCTGGACCGCGTGGCCTTTATCTGTCCGCGCTGTAAGACCATCGTATCCAGAACGGACAGGGTGTGCCATCATTGCGGCCATATTATTGTCGACCGCGAGCCGTCGCTTTTGACGGCGGCGGGTAGAGCACGGTGGAAGGATGATTTGGAAGTGACATCCGCCGCCATCCGGGAGGCGCAGGAGGCTCAGGCCATGGCCAAGAGTAAGACGAACAAGACCGAGCAGTACAGAAGAAAAGCAAGCAAGATCCGGCGTTATCTCGATAAAGCTGACCTGCCAGCAGATATCAGGAAAAAGGCGCTGGCAAAATGCGCTGAATTTGAGCGTTTTCTGGAAAAAGAACACATTGAGGTCGCAATTGCCGGAACGGTAAAGGCCGGAAAATCCACGCTCATCAACGCGCTGTTAGGCACTGACTTCGCTGTGGTCAACAGCACCCCGGAGACGTCGGTCCTGGCGAAATATCGAACGACAAGCGGAGAAAGCTACATCAAGGTTCGCTTTTACTCAGAGAAGGCCTGGCAAAAAGTCTGGGAGGGCGTGAAGCGCTCTGACATTTATGTCAAAGAATTTGGCGCTTTGAAAGCGGAGGAAGAAAAGAGCAAATGGGTCGGCCGAAAAGACTACATAAATTTTGTTTCCGAAAATTCGGAGCTGCAGGCGGAGCTGAGGCGATTTACCGGATCGCAGTCCCCGATCCACTTTTTTGTCAGAGACGTTGAGGTGGGGATCCACAGCAGCCTTTTTCCGAGCGAGGTGTTCCTGGTGGATACCCCGGGCCTGGATGATGTGGTCGAGGCCAGATCGAGGGTGACCAGGGAGTATCTGGGCAAGGCGGATGCTGTTTTGGCCTGCGTTAAGGAAAAAGAACTTCATGAGGCCTCGGAGGCCAGATTTATCAGCAGAGTGATGTCCAATCGGGCGCAAGAAAGCGGGTGGCGGACGCTTTTTGTTGTAGCGACCCAGAAGGACCTGGATGCGCCAGATGATTATGATAAAAATCGCGCGTATTTCATCCAGAATGTTTTGGACAGCATGTTCCACCTGGACGCGGGCACTTCTGTGCCCGCAAAAGGAAAACGGAAAAAGCATGGCGCCGAACAGCGGTTTTTTGGCGTATCGGCGGCGATGTATGCGTACGCTCTGGTCTTTGAGCAAAAGTTTACCAGCGGCGAAGATCTGGACGACTGGAAGAATTGGCGTGCCTTTTGGTCTATGCTCATAAACTGGGAATTCCTGAAGCCGTGTGGCGAGAACGAGGAAACGGTATATCAACAACTTGATCAAATCAAAGAGCATAGCGGCATTCCCCGCTTAAGGCGATGCCTGGAGGAGCGTATTTTCAAAAACGCGCGGGAGACGCTTTACAAAAAAACAGAGGAAGCATTTCAAAATTTCCAGACGCAGCTCCAGGATATTGTGGGGGAGGAAACGGCGAGATACGCCATCCGCCTGGACGTGTCGGAAGGCAACATGGAAGACCTGGCAGAAAATCGCAAGCAGATCGAAGAAGAGACGAAGCTGATAGCAAAATTGACCGATGTTGTAGATAGTTTGAAAAAGGCGTTGGAGGAGGGGAAGTAGATGAGCGTTTTTGGTGCTCTCTTTCTTGCAGCCGGAATAAGAGGAGTTGGGCATTTAGCAGGCCGCTGTATGGAGAAAATAGGGGAAGTGATCAAGTCTCCCGCGATCAAAAAGGCCGGCGTTCAACTTCAGCGCCTTTGTAATTTTGGAAATACCCGCTTGACGGAGAGTTCTACGGTAGAAGCCGTCGTTGATGTTCACAGGGAATTAAACAAGGTCATCGCAAGCGCGCGGGAAAGCGCGGAACGGGCCGAATCTGACATCATTGGAGCTTGTGTTTCCGATGTGGGGAGCTGTATTGAAAATGCGCTGTCTGTGGTGTATACCTCTGACCTGCTTCGATTGCAAGAAAGGTACGCCGCCGAAATTGAAAGGAAGCACGCGGGACAGATCATGAAACTCATTCAGCCGAAGCTCTCTTTGGATAATGAGGCGTGCAAACGTGTCCTTGGCATTGCGGATGAGTCGGAGAGAAAACGAAAGTGCGACGCATTTGCCGACAAGATATTGGAAGAAGCAGGTGATCAGTTTAAGAAACGCTGTTCTGAAACAAAAGATGCGTACGTGCGGAGAATATTGGAAATCATTGAAAACGAGCTTAAGATCCATCAAGCAGAGATCAAGAAAATAAACAGTATGTTAGAGGAAAGCGATGAGGAACAGCTTGATTTGGACCGCGAAGAAGCGTTGATTGCCATCGTGAAGTTGTCCGTATTAAAATCGCTTGTGCTTGAGGACCCTGGTTGAGTTTTTTGCTGTACGGCCTGTTCCGGGACGAACGGAACGCCTGCCCCCAGGAGGCGCGGGGCGCGTTCTGCATCCTGATCCTGGAGGGCCGGATGGCGTGACAGCGGGGGTATCCCGGAGCCCTCTCTCCGCAGGACATACCACGCCCCGGCCCGGTAGCTTTCCGGGCCGGGGCGTGGTGGTCATGGCGTTATTCCTTGTCCGGCTTCTGCCGGGCCACCACCACGAACCTGCCGTCGGTGGTGTGGTAGCTGCAGGTGGAGAGGGTGAGGAGCTGGTCGCCGTACGCCGCCGTCACGCCGGTGTCGTAGAGGGCGGCGGTGCGGACCTGGCGCAGGTAGTCGTCAAAGGCCGCCTCGTCCGTCAGGTCGGTGTAGCGGTAGTAGCGGAAGACATCCGTCTCGTCCACCGTGTGCGCCCTGTCGTAAAACGCCGCCAGCACCTCGTATTCGCCCGGCTGGGTCACCGTGTCGAACTGGACGGTGGGGTGCGCCCGCCAGAAGGCTTCGTCGGCATAGTCCGCGAGGGTGGCGAACATGGTGCCGTTTTTCATGTGGTGGCCGTAGACGATGTAGTTGCCGCAGCCCTCATAACAGTCCCCGTCCAGGAAGGGGACACCGCTGGCGGAGTAGGCGCCGTCAAAGGCGCGGCGGAGGTAGTGCTCCGGGTCGTCCGGCGTGTGCATGACCGGGTAGTTGAGGGTGGTCCCGGCGATGTGGACCCAGCCGAAGAGGTCGTGGTTCTGCTCGTAGAGGACGTCGTATCGGTGGAAGTCCTCCGGCTCCGGCGCGGCGCTGCCAGAGGGAACGGCGGGACTGGGGGTGGTGACCGCCGGTTCCGCCTGTTCGAGCTGGTCGATCAGGGCCTGGAAGGCCTCCGCGTCCCGCTTCTCCTGGACCAGCTGGGAGACGACCTGATAGGCGGACACGCAGACCAGGAGCAGACAGCACACGCCAAGGAGGGCCCGCAGGCGCGATTTTCCACCTGTTTTCTGGCTCATGCCACCGTCTCCTTCCAATCGTCGTCTCTACGAAGGACGGCGGACAGGCGTATGCCTGTCCGCCGCCTTTGCGCGTGTCTTATTTCCTACCGCGTCGGCCCTTGCCGTGCCACGGTGTCGGCCAGAGGGCCACGGCGGCGCCCGCGGTGCCGAGGAGCAGCAGGGCGACCCAAAGGCCCAGATGGCTGTCGTCGCCGGTCTTGGGAGTCTCGTCCGGCGTGGGCGGCTCCTCGGGGACGGGAGTTTCACTGGGCGTGGGCGGCTCCTCGGGGACGGGCGTCTCGCTGGGGGGAGGCGTCTCGCCGGGCGCGGGGGTCTCGCTGGGTACGGGCGGCTCGCTGGGGGCGGGGGTCTCGCTGGGCGCGGGCGTCTCACTGGGGACAGGCGTCTCGCTGGGCGCGGGCGTCTCACTGGGCGCGGGCGTGGTCTGCCCGCCGGAGCCGGTAGCGACGGAGGGCTTGGCGTTGACGAAGGCGGCGGACGCCGCGCCGTCGTGGG
>CANQMK010000017.1 GCA_947624895.1 uncultured Oscillospiraceae bacterium
GCCGTCTCCGCCCTGGTGAGCCAGTACTACACCTCCCGGGCCCAGCCCCCCAAGACCATCCTCCTCCCCCTGGAACTGCCCGACGAGGCCCCCCTGGCCCGGATGCTCTCCCAGCAGGCGGGCCGCCGGGTGGAGTTGCTCACCCCCCAGCGGGGGGCCAAGCTGGACCTGATCCGCCTGGCCCGCACCAACGCCGTGGAGGAGGTGGAGCGGGCCACCACCCGGGAGGAGCGGCAGAGCAAGCTCATGGAGGCCCTGGGCAGGATGTGCGCCCTGGAGACGCCCCCCCGGCGGCTGGAGAGCTACGACATCTCCAACCAGGGCGCGGACGACATGGTAGCCTCCATGGTGGTCTACGAGGACGCCCGGCCCAAGCGGAGCGACTACCGCCGCTTCAAGCTCCGGGACATGGACGGCCCCGACGACTACGCCGCCATGGACCAGGTCCTCACCCGGCGCTTCCAACGGTATCTGGACGGGGACGAGAAGTTTGGCACCCTGCCCGACCTCCTGCTCATCGACGGCGGGGCGGAGCACGCCCAGGTGGCCGCCCAGGTGGAGGTGCGGCTGGGCCTCTCCATCCCCGTCTTCGGCATGGTGAAAGACGACCGCCACCGCACCCGGGGCCTGGTCACCCCGGAGGGGCGGGAGCTGGGGCTCCAGAGCGTCCCCGCCCTGTTCGCCCTCATCGGCCAGATCCAGGAGGAGACCCACCGCTTCGCCATCACCTTCCACCGCCAGCAGCAGGCCGGGCGGGTGAGGGGGTCCGAGTTGGACAAGATACCGGGGGTGGGGGAGCGCCGCCGGGTCCAGCTGCTGCGGCAGTTCAAGAGCATCAAAAACATCAAGGCCGCCTCGGTGGAGGAGCTGGAGGCGGCGGTGGACCGCCGGACCGCCCAGGCGGTGTACGACCACTTTCACACCGACCCCCACGGGGAGACGGCCAGCACGAAGGAGGAGTGACCCATGCGGATCGTCGCGGGCACGGCCAGGGGACGGAAGCTGAAGGAGCTGCCCGGCCTGGACACCCGGCCCACCACCGACAAGGTGAAGGAGTCCATGTTCAACATCGTCCAGTTCGACATCGAGGGTCGCCGGGTGCTGGACCTGTTTGCCGGCACCGGCCAGCTGGGGTGCGAGGCCCTCAGCCGGGGCGCGGCCTACGTCACCTTCGTGGACCAGTCCCGGGAGGCGGCGCGGGTGGTGAAGGAGAACGCCGCCCTGGTGGCCGATCCGGACACTTTCGAGGTCTTACAGCGGGACGCCATCGGCTTTGTGGAGAGCCGACCGGGGAAATACGGCCTGGTCTTTCTGGACCCCCCCTACCGCACCGGGCTGATGGAAAAGGCCCTGGAGGCCATTCGCGCGATTGACATTGTGGCGGAACATGGTATAATTGTCTGTGAGACCGGGCTGGACGAGACCCTGCCCACCCTGGGCGATCCCTATGAGATGGGCCGGGAGTACCGCTATGGAAAGATCAAGCTCACACTCTACCACCGGAGGTGACCAGGGGATGAAGACCGCCATCTACCCCGGCAGTTTTGACCCCGTCACCCTGGGCCACCTGAACATCATCAAGCGGGCGGCCCGGTGTTTTGACCGGCTGGTGGTCTGCGTGATGGTGAACTCCGAGAAGCCCGCGGGGATGTTCACCCCGGACGAGCGGGTGGATATGCTCCGGCGGGTGTGCGAAAAGCTCCCCAACGTGGAGGTGGACCAGTACACCGGCCTGGTGGCGGACTACGCCCGGCTCCAGAAGGCGTGCACCCTGGTCAAGGGCCTGCGGGCGGTGTCCGACTACGAGAAGGAGGTCCAGATGGCGCTCATCAACCGCCAGCTGAACTCCCGGCTGGACACCATGTTTCTGCCCTCCGGCCCCAAGTACAACCACCTGAGCTCCAGCGTGGTCAAGGAGATGGCCCGCTACGGCGCCGATCTGAGCGATTTTGTCCCCAGGGAGATCATAGACGAGGTCCGACATAGAATTGACGGGAGGAAATAAAAATGGCTATGAGCGTGGATGAACTGCTGGACGCCCTCTACGAGATGATCGAAGACGCCAAGGGCCTGCCCCTGGGCGGCGACAAGTGCATCGTGGAGCGGGACAAGGCCCTGGACATTCTGGACGACATCCGGGCCCAGTTCCCCGTGGAGTTTGCCGAGGCCCGCAAGCTCCTGTCCACCCGCAACGACTACCTGGCCGCCGCCAAGCGGGAGGCGGAGTTGGTCCGCAAGCAGGCGGAGGAGCAGGCCAAGCACATGGTCGGGGAGACCCAGCTCATGAGCCAGGCCCGCCAGCAGAGCGCCGAGCTCACCCGCCAGACCGAGCAGAAGACCTCCGAGCAGGTCCGCGCCGCCGACGAGCAGGCCCGGGAGCTGAAGCGGGCCGCCGAGCAGTACTGCGACGACCTTCTCCGCCGGGCGGAGGAGGCGGTGGCCGAGGCGGGGAAGGAGCTGGCCCAGTCCCGGGCCGCCTTCCGCAGTGCCGCCGGTGTGGGCGGCTCCTCCAAGCCGATGTACGACGTAGACGTGGACGGCTGACGCCGGGCCGCCATTTGTTCTTTTTCCCCTTCAAAGCCGCCTATCCCCAGGATAGGCGGCTTTTTGCGGGCGGGGCGGCGGCAAGTATTGTCAAAGGCGGGAAAACGTGGTATACTAAGCTGCTATCTTATCTGTTGTCTCTTACCTGTCCACAACGGGAGAAAGGGGAGCTGACTCCTTTGGAAAGCGAGAAAAAAGTTCTGTTGTCCGGCATCCAGCCCAGTGGGGAGCTGCACCTGGGCAACTACCTGGGGGCCATCAAGAACTGGGCCCAACTGTCCGACCAGTTTGACTGCTACTGGTTCATGGCCGACCTCCACACCATCACCGTCCGCCAGGTACCCGCGGAGCTGCGCCGCCGCACCCTGACCCAGATCGCCACCTACATCGCCTGCGGCCTGGACCCGGAGCGGAACACCATCTTTGTCCAGAGCCACATCCCCGCCCACGCCCAGCTGGGCTGGGTGCTCCAGTGCTACACCATGTTCGGCGAGCTGTCCCGGATGACCCAGTTCAAGGACAAGTCCGCCAAGCACGCCGACAACATCAACGCCGGCCTCTTCACCTACCCCAGCCTCATGGCTGCGGACATTTTGCTCTACCAGCCCGACTACGTCCCCGTGGGGGCGGACCAGAAACAGCATGTGGAGATCTGCCGGGATATCGCCAACCGCTTCAACGGCATCTACGGCGAGGTGTTCAAGGTGCCCGAGCCCTACATCCCCAAGACGGGGGCGCGGGTGATGAGCCTGAACCAGCCGGACACCAAGATGAGCAAGTCCCTCCCGGAGGGATGTGTGTTCCTCCTGGAAAAGCCGGAGGACATCATGCGGAAGTTCAAGCGCGCCGTCACCGACTCGGACAGCGAGAACCCGGTGCGCTACGACCCGGCCAACAAGCCGGGGGTGGCCAACCTGATGCAGATCTACGCCGCCGTCACCGGCAAGAGCCTGCCGGATATCGAGCGGGAGTTCGCCGGACAGGGCTACGGCGCTTTCAAGCCCAAGGTGGGCGAGGCGGTGGTGGAGGCCCTCCGGCCCATCCGGGAGGAGACGGAGCGCCTCCTGGCGGACAAGGCGTATCTGGAGAGCGTCTACCGCGCCGGGGCGGAGAAGGCGGGGAAGACCGCCTGGCGCACCCTGTCCAAGGTCTACAAAAAGGTGGGCTTCCTGGCCCCGTAACGAGAGAAATCGAGGTCGATACAGCCGATGAACATCAACCTGAACATCCTGGGCGTGGTGTGCGCCACCCTGGCTGTGGCCTTCCTGGTGGCCATCATCACCACCCCCATCGTCAAGGAGCTGGCCTATAAGGTCGGGGCGGTGGACGACCCCCAGAAGGACAAGGACCCCGGTCGGCGGATGCACAAGCGGCCCATTCCTCGGATGGGCGGCCTTGCCATCTTCCTGGGCTTTTTGATCAGCGTGCTCCTCTTCGCCCGGCTGGAGACCCCGGTGCGGGGGATGCTTCTGGGGGCGGTGGTGATCGTGATCCTGGGCATCTTTGACGACATCTACGACCTGCCCGCCCTGTTCAAGTTCGGTGTGCAGATCGTCGCCGCCCTCATCGCCGTGCTGGCGGGGAATGTGGTCCAGACCCTCTCCAACCCCAACATCTTCTCCGCCAACCCCTACTGGGACCTGGGTTGGCTGTCCATCCCCTTCTCCGTTTTGTGGGTGGTGGCCATCACCAACGCCGTCAACCTCATCGACGGGCTGGACGGCCTGGCCTGCGGGGTGAGCACCATCAGCTCCATGACCCTGCTGGTCATCGCCCTCATCGTGGGGGAGGCCCAGACCTCCATCCTGGTGGCCGCTCTGGTGGGGGGGTGCCTGGGCTTTCTGCCCTACAACCTGAACCCCGCCAAGATCTTTATGGGGGACACCGGCTCCACCTTCCTGGGCTTCGCCCTGGGGGTGATCTCCATCCAGGGGCTCTTTAAGGTCTACACCATCATCTCCTTCGTGGTGCCCTTCCTCATGCTGGGCCTGCCCATCTTTGACACCGCCTTCGCCTTCATCCGCCGCATCGCCCACGGCCAGAGCCCCATGCACCCTGACCGCAGTCACGTCCACCACCGGCTCATCGACATGGGCTTTTCCCAGAAGCAGGCGGTGGCCATCCTATATGTCCTCAGCGCCATCCTGGGCCTGTCCGCGGTGGTGCTCACCACCTCCGGGGCCCTCCGGGCCATGCTGCTGCTCATGGCCTTCTGCGTGGCCGGTGGGGTGGCCATGCGGATCTTCCTCCACCAGAACCACCCGGAGGGCCTGGACCGCGACCGGGAGCCGGAGGACGGAGAGGAGGAGGAGCCGTGAGCCAGCGCAAGCGCGTCATGTGCGTGTTCGGCACCCGGCCCGAGGCCATCAAAATGGCCCCCCTGGTCCGGGAGTTGGAGCGCCGGGAGGGGCTGGAGAGCCTGTGCTGTGTCACCGCCCAGCACCGCCAGATGCTGGACACGGTGCTGGAGGCGTTCTCCCTCACCCCGGACTACGACCTGGACATCATGGAGGCCCGTCAGAGCCTCTACACCATCACCGTCAAGGCCCTTCTGGGCATGGAGCGGGTGCTCCAGCAGGCCAAGCCCGACCTGGTGCTGGTCCACGGGGACACCTCCACCACCTTCGCCGGGGCCCTGGCCGCCTTTTACGCCCAGGTCCCCGTGGGCCACGTGGAGGCGGGCCTGCGGACCTATGACCGCTACTCCCCCTTCCCGGAGGAGATGAACCGCACCCTCACCGGTGACCTGGCCACCCTCCACTTCTGTCCCACCGCCGCCAACCGGGACAACCTTCTGCGGGAGGGGATCGGCCAGGGCATCTACCGCACCGGCAACACCGTCATCGACGCCCTGAAGACCACCGTTCGCCCGGACTTCACCTTCCGCACCCCGCTGCTGAACCGGTTGGACTACCAGGGCAGGCGGGTGATCCTGGTGACCTGCCACCGCCGGGAGAACTACGGCCAGCCCATGGAGGAGATCATGTCCGCCCTGCGCCGCCTGGCCCAGGACTGCCCCCAGGCGGAGCTGGTCTATCCCGTCCACCTCTCCCCGGTGGTGCAGGAGGTGGCCCACCGCCACCTGGACGGCCTTGAAAACGTCCACCTCATCGAGCCGCTGGACGTGCTGGAGATGCACAACCTCATGGCCCGGGTCTACCTGGTGCTCACCGACTCCGGCGGCCTCCAGGAGGAGGCCCCCGCCCTGGGCAAGCCGGTGCTTGTCCTCCGCCGGGAGACGGAGCGGCCCGAGGCGGTGGCCGCGGGCACCGCGCGTCTGGCCGGCACCGAGGAGGCGACCGTCTACGCCCTGGCCCGGGAGCTTCTGGAGGACCGGGCGAGCTACGAGAAAATGGCCCACGCCGTGAACCCCTACGGGGACGGTCGGGCCTGCGCGCGGATCGCCGACGCCATCGAGTACTACTTCGCCCTGCGCCCCGCCCCGCCGGAGGACTGGCAGGGCTGACCGGCGCGGCGGAGTTTTTGGGGGAAAGGAGGGGAGGATATGGACCGGGGACACCGCAATCTGCTGGCCCTTTTGGTGGCGGCGGTGATGGCCGTGGCCCTCTTCTCCGCCTTTTCCATCAACCTCTTCCACCAGACCCCCGCCGTGGTCCTGCCCAGCCTGGCCCCCGCCGCCTCCAGCGTCCCCCCGGAGCAGGGGGAGACGGGGGAGTACCGGCGGGTGGAGGTGACCCCGGACACCGTTCAGCAGGTGATCGCCACCCTGGAGCGCCCGGAGAGCTACGCCCGCACCGTGAACGTGGAGACGGTGGGGGACACCGGCGCGGCGGGGGAGACCACCGCCCAGGTGACGGTGGACGGCGGCTGGACCAGCAGTCAGCTCACCCTCCCCGACGGGCGTGTGTGCCACAGCGTGGTGGGCGAGGGGAAGCGATACGTGTGGTACGGCGACCAGCGCCGCTGGCAGGAGTACGACGCTTCCGACCGCTCCGCCGACCTGGCCCAGCGCCTGCCCACCTACGAGGACGTGCTGGCGGCGGACCGGGAGAACATTGTGGCGGCCCAGTACGTCCTCACCGGGGCGCTCCCCTGCATCTATGTGGCCGTGGCGGAGCCGGAGCTGGGCTATGTGGAGAGCTACTGGGTGTCGGTGGACACCGGCCTCCTGGTCCGGGCGGAGAGCAGTAAGGACGAGACGGTGTTCTACCGTATGAGCGGCTACACCGTGGAGACCCCCGCCGCCCCCGGCCTCACCTTCGCCCTCCCCGACGGCACTGTGCTCCACACTACGGCTCTCCCAGCAGAAGAAGGAGCGTCAGCCCCAGCGCAATGAGCAGTTCCAGGTCGTCCCCGTCCTCCAAAATGAGAAACAGGACGATGAGGGCCAGGAGGACGTCTCCGGCGTCCAGCCCCGGAAGGCCCAGATTTTTCAGCAGGGCGGCGAGGGCCTGACCGGCCTTTCCCGCCCCGTTGCCCTCCCCCCGGAGCAGACCGCCCAGCAGCCCCCCCAGACCAACCCCCCGGGGCGGCGGCGCCTCTGTCCTGGGGGGTGGGATGGGGGCGTAGTCCCCCTGTTGGGGGATGTAGCGGTTATACATCGGCCTTTCCCCCTCCCCCTATGCCCTCCAGCGCCGCCCGGATCGTCCGGGAGAGGCGGACGACCCGGATGGCCCGGTCCAGCTTCCCCTGCCGCTCCGGGGCCAGAAAGGGCCGCAGGGCCCGGAGCAGCGCCGCCCGGGGGTCGTTGGGGTCCCGCCATACCGACAGCGCCCGCATCCCCGCCTCCATGAGTCTGGGGTCCAGGTCCAGGCCGGGGGCGGCCCCCTCTTCCTCCGTCGGCGACGGGTCGGCGGCGGCCTCCGGCTTTTCCGGCGCAGGAGTCTCCTGACGCTCCTGGCCGGAGCCCTGTCCCCCCGCGCCGCCGAGAGACTGGGCGATGGACATGATCTGCCCCATGGCCTTGGGGTCGTTGAGGATGGCCCCCAGCGTCTCCTCCCACCGATCCGTCGCCCTCGCCTCCCTTCCTTATTTTCCGGCCTTGCGGTCGATGGCCCCCATGGCCCTGGCCCCTCTGGGGTCGGAGCGCACCTTCTCGATGATGGCGCTGAGGGCCGCGCCGTCGCCCCCCGCCGCGTCCTGGGCCGCCTGCCGGAGCCGATCGCCCCCCGCCTGCTGGAGGAGCTGGGCCAGGGTCCTGGCCTCCTCGCTCTGGAGCAGGGCGGCCAGCGCCGCCCGATCCCCCAACAGCGCCGCCCCCCTGGGGTCTCTCCCCAGGGCCTCCACAGGGTCTTGCTTGGGCATATCCATCCCCCCTTTCATCCCAGTATATGAGATTTCCAGAGGAAGGTGACCTGAAA
This sequence comes from uncultured Oscillospiraceae bacterium, assembly GCA_947624895.1. Taxonomy (GTDB): domain Bacteria; phylum Bacillota; class Clostridia; order Oscillospirales; family Oscillospiraceae; genus MGBC124762. Next base: position 7,866 of record CANQMK010000017.1, read on the forward strand.
TGCGCGCCCTGGTCTGTTCCGACTCCCATGGCCGTGTCCAGCCCATGCTGGACGCCGTGGCCCTCTACCGGCCCGACGCGATCTTCCACCTGGGAGACGTGGTCCGGGACGGGGAGAAGGTGCGGGCCGCCTATCCCCGTATCCCCTTCTACCAGGTCCCCGGCAACTGCGACCTCCACCCCGGCGACCTGGCGGCGGAGGGGGTGGCCCGGCTGGAGGGGCGGACGGTCTTCTACCTCCACGGCCACACCCGTTTCGTCAAGTCCGGCCTGGGGCCAGCGGTGGCCCAGGCCAAGGCCCTGGGAGCGGACCTGCTTCTCTACGGCCACACCCACCGCCCCCTGGAGGCGGACTACGACGGCCTCCTGGCCGTCAACCCCGGCGCCATCCGGGACGGCCTCTGCGCCCTGCTCACCTGGGGCCCCTCCGGGCCCATCACTCGCCTGCCCATCCAGATGTGAGGGCGGCGAAAAAATTTTCAGAAAATCAAAATTCCCTCTTGCAAGATAGCCAGGGGTGTGGTAAAATACCCTAGTCCCTGACGAGAGGGGCGTCCATATCCGGGTGTGGCGAAGTTTGGTATCGCGCTTGACTGGGGGTCAAGAGGCCGTGGGTTCAAGTCCCGCCACTCGGACCAAAAATCCCTGAAACCGCATGGTTTCAGGGATTTTTCTTTGCCTATTTCCGAGGAGTGACATTCCCTTGACCCAAACCCGACCCATACGGGGAAATGGTCTGAAACAAGAGAACAGGGACCGCGGCCGAGTCGCGGTCCCTGTGTGCCAGAAGTGTTACACCGCCCGGGCGATAAAGCGCCCAACTTTGTCCGCCGCGGCTTGTTGCATGGCGGGGGTGGTGTGGGTGTAGGTGTCCAGGGTGAAGCCGGCGGAGAAGTGGCCCAGGATGCTGGAGACGGTCTTTGCGTCCACGCCGTTCTGGATGGCGAGGGTGGCGTAGGTGTGCCGCAGGTCGTGGAAGCGGATGTTCTCGGTAATGCCCGCCTTTTTGCACAGGGTCTTGTGGAGCCGTTCCACGCAGTCGGGGCCGTACATATTTCCGGTGACAGGGGAGGGGAACATGACCAGGTCAAAAGGGTGCCTGCGGTGCTCCTTGACCAGCAAGTCCACCATCTCCTTGGGCAGGAACGCCGTCTGTACACTGTTGGCCGTCTTGGGCGGGCTGATCCGCACCTCGCCCTTGAACCGTCCGGCGGACTTGGAAACGGTCAGGGTTTGCGGCTCATGCCGCTCCTTTGGCGGCAGTCGGCAAGAGTTGGCGGGGTTGTAGGGGATGAGCCGTTCCCGCACCGCTTGCTCCAGACATTGACGGAGCATGGCGTGAAGCCCTCGGACAGTGCGGGAACTGAGACTTTGGTCCGGCATCCCCTGTTGGGGATCACATGGTGTTCGATGTAGCTGCGGTAGTATTCTGCGGTGGTGTCCTTCACGGCGGGCTTGCAGTAGTTTTCGTGCCAGAGCCAGCACCACTGGGCCACCGTGTACTGTCCGGCCTTGGTCACGTCCACCTTTTTGTTTTCCTCCATGGCCCGCTTCAGCTTTTCCTTGACCTCGCCCTGGGTCTTGCCCAGGACGTTTTTGTAGATGGGCTTGCCGGTTTGCGGGTCTCGGCCCGCCGTGTACCGCCCCTCCCAGCGGCCGTCCTTTTGTTTGCGGATGCTGCCCTCGCCGTTGGCACGTTTCTTGGACATGAGATCGCCCTCCTTCCAGCCACACAACATACCACGCCCCGGCCCGGAAAGCTACCGGGTCGGGGCGGAGTTATCAGAAAGTTGTCATTTGCTTTTCTTTGTTTACAGCGGGGGAATTTGGACCCTATCATGGTGCCTGCGTTCTGTGGTGCCGGGGAACCGCCGACGGCTCTAAGGGCGAGTCCCCGGATGAGGTCAAACGGCCTCTTCCCTCTCTGAAATGAGGTCACCCCCGTCCCCCGCAAACTGCCCGCACCGCGGTCAGAAGTGGCCAGGGTGCCGCCGCTCGCGGCGGCACTCCTTTATCCTGCTTTTTCTTCGACCGGCCCAAAATTGGAGAGCGGCGGTGGATATGAACTGGCCGGGAGCGGTTTTGGCCCGCTCCCGGCCATTCTTTGTCAACGGCGTATTAAAATGTGGGGGCGTACAGCACACCCTAAATATTTATGCTTCAAATATCCTTATCGTGTGGTATAATAGCCGCAGAGCGGCTATTATACAGATCATGCTGCATATACCACAACGCCGCTACGCGGCTGTGGTATAATATCCGCGCTCGGTGTGCTTTGCACACCGGCCTGCCACTGGCAGGCGCACTTTTGCGGAGCAAAAGTGCCGGCGCGAATGTTACACCATAGTCCAACCGGCTTTGCCGGTTAGCGCCGCTCTTGCGGCGCGCAAGCCGCAAAGCGGCTTGCAACTATGGTATAATGAACCTATCTCTTACGAACCATGGGTTGGGAGGCGGCTATGTATCACCATCAGTTGGACACGTTTATCCGGGTGGCGGACGCGGGGAGCTTTTCCAGGGCGGCCGAGGCCCTTTACATCTCCTCCACGGCGGTGATGAAGCAGATCGACCGGCTGGAGGAGGCCCTGGGCGTACAGCTTTTTGTCCGCACGCCCAGGGGGCTGACCCTGACCAACGCCGGGAAGTCCTACTACCAGGACGCCAAGTACATGATCCAGTACGCCCAGGACGCCCAGACCCGCGCCAAGAACGCCATGCAGGAGGACGGGAACATCCTGCGTATCGGCACCTCCCTGATGACGCCCCACCAATTTCTGATGGACCTGTGGCCCCAGATCCACACCAGGCTCCCCGACCTGAAATTCCAGATCGTCAACTTTGAGAACACCCCGGAGAACGCCCGGGAGATCCTGGCCAACCTGGGCCAGAACATCGACATCGTGGCGAGGATCTTTGACGAGACCATGCTCCACCTGCGGGCCTGCGCCGCCTATGAGCTGAACCGCCAGCCCCTGTGCTGTGCCATGTCCATCTACCACCCCCTGGCCCAGAAGGAGCGGCTGACCATCCAGGACCTCTACGGCCAGGACCTGATGCTGATGAAGCGGGACTGGAGCAAGTATGTGGACGCCCTGCGGGACGAGCTGTGGCGGGACCACCCCCAGATCCACATCGTGGACTTCTCCTTTTACAATGTGGAGGCGTTCAACCAGTGCGAGAACAACGGGGCGTTGTTGATGGCGGTGCCCATCTGGCAGAGCGTCCACCCGCTGTTGAAGATCTTGCCGGTGGAGTGGGAGCATGACATCCCCTTCGGCCTGCTCCACGCCCCGGAGCCGTCCCCCACCGTGCGAAAATTCCTGAACGTCCTCTCGGAAATTTGCTGAAATCCCCATACCACACAGCCCCAAGGCCGCCGCAAGGCGGCCTTTTGTTATAACCTAAAGGTTGATACTCCCCAACTTATCTGTACTTCCCCCAAAGGGGCGGGGGATGTACAATCAAGATAAAAGGAGGGGAGAGCGCGTGAACAACTTTATTTTTTCCTATCCCACCAAGGTCTACTTCGGCAAGGGGTGCGTCCGGGAGTATTTGGCGTGTCTGCTGAAAAAGCAGGGCCCCACCGTACTGCTGGCCTACGGGGGCGGGTCCATCAAGGCAAATGGGATCTACAACGAGGTGAGCGCCATCCTGGCCGAGACGGGCAAGACGGTGGTGGAGTTTTCCGGCATTATGCCCAACCCCACCTACGCCAAGGTACAGGAGGGGGCCCGGCTGTGCCGGGAGAACCGGGTGGACTTCATCCTGGCGGTGGGCGGCGGCAGCGTCATCGACTGCTGCAAGGTGGTCTCCGCCCAGGCCATGACCGAGGAGGATATTTGGGAGATGGAGTTCTCCAAGCGGACGTATCCCACCAGCTTTATCCCCATGGGCTGTATCGTCACCGCCTCCGGCACGGGGAGCGAGATGAACAACGGCGCGGTCATCACCCACGAGGAGAAGAAGCTCAAGGCCGGGGTGCTGGGGGCGTACAACACCTTCGCCATGCTGGACCCGGAGTACACCCTGTCGGTGCCCTTTGCCCAGGTCATGTCCGGGGCCTTTGACACCCTGAGCCACGCCATGGAGACCTACTTCGGCAAGCCCCACGACCGGGGCAACCTCTCCGACGACCTGAGCGAGGCGGTGATGCGGAGCGTCATCGCCAATATGCGGCAGCTGCTGAAAGAGCCGGACAGCTACGAGGCCAGGAGCGAGCTGATGTGGGCCTCCGCCATGGCGGAGAACGGCATTTTGAAGCTGGGGAAGATCACCGACTTCCAGTGCCACCAGATGGAGCACCAGCTTGGGGCCTACACCAACTGCAACCACGGCCAGGGCCTGGCCGTGCTCCACCCCGCCCTCTACCGGCACATCTACCGGGAGGGCGCGGCCCGGTTCAAGTCCTTCGCTGTGAAGGTCTGGGGCATCGACCCCGCCGGAAAAACGGACGAGGAGACGGCCCGGCTGGGGGTGGAGGCCCTGGCCGAGTTCATTCAGGCATGCGGCCTGCCCACCCGCTTTTCGGAGATGGGCATCCCCGCCGACACCGACTACCGGGCCATCGCCGACTCCTGCAACCTCACCGCCGGGTGCTGTAAAAAGCTGACCCGGGAAGAGCTCTACCAGATCTTTTTGGAATGTCGATAAAAAGGAGGAAGGAACCATGGGGAAAAATGTGCTGATCCTGTCCGGCAGTCCCCGTAAGGGCGGCAACTCCGACCTGCTGTGCGACCAATTCGCCAAGGGGGCCCGGGAGGCGGGGCACCGGGTGGAGAAGGTCCGGGTGAGCGAGAAGAAGATCGCCCCCTGCGCCGCCTGTTACTACTGCCGCCAGAGCGGCGGGGTGTGCGCCCACAAAGACGACATGGGGGAACTGCTCCAGAAGATGATCGACGCGGACGTGATCGTTCTGGCAAGCCCCGTGTATTTCTACTCCATCGCCGCCCAGCTCAAGGCGGTGATCGACCGCACTGTGGCCCGCTGGCTGGAGGTGCGGGACAAGGAGTTCTACTACATCGTCACCATGGCGGACGAGACGGACGCCTCCGCCGACGCCACCCTGGCCTGCTTCCGGGGTTACGCCGACTGCGTGGAGGGGGCCCGGGAGATGGGCGTGGTCATCGGCTCCGGGGTCTACGAGCCGGGGGCGGTGGCGGACACCGCCGCCATGGAGGAAGCCTACGCAATGGGTAAACGGGTATAATTTCAGAAAGGAGCTGTGCGAAATGGATTTTGTGACTTTGGCAAACGGCGTGCAAATGCCCTTGGAGGGGTTTGGGGTGTTCCAGGTGCCCGACCCGGCGGTCTGCGAGCGTTCGGTGCTGGACGCCATCGAGAGCGGCTACCGCCTGATCGACACCGCCGCCTCCTACGGAAACGAGGAGGCGGTGGGACAGGCCATCGCCCGGTGCGGCGTGCCCCGGGAGGAGCTGTTTATCGCCACCAAGCTGTGGGTGCAGGACGCCAGCTATGAGGGGGCCAAGGCGGCCTTCCAGACCTCCCTGGACAAGCTGGGGCTGGACTACCTGGACCTCTACCTGCTCCACCAGCCCATGGGCGACTACTACGGGGCGTGGCGCGCCGTGGAGGAGCTCTACCGGGCCGGGAAGATCCGCTCCATCGGCGTGTGCAACTTCTACCCCCATGTGCTGGCCGACTTCTGCGAGACGGTGGCGGTCAAGCCCATGGTGAACCAGGTGGAGCTGCACCCCTTCTTCCAGCAGGCGGAGGCCCTGGCCGTCATGAAGGAATACGGCGTGGTGCCGGAGGCGTGGGGGCCCTTTGCCGAGGGCAAGCACGGCATCTTCACCCACAGCGTTCTCACCGCCATCGGCGACAAGTACGGCAAGACCGCCGCCCAGGTGGCCCTGCGGTGGAACATCCAGCGGGGCGTGGTGGTCATCCCCAAGTCCACTCACAAGGCGCGCATGGAGCAGAACATGGACGTGTGGGACTTCGCCCTCTCCGACGGCGACATGGCCGAGATCGCCCAACTGGACCTGGGCCACAGCGAGATCGTGGACCACTTCGACCCCAACTTTGTGAAGATGCTCCACACCGTGAAGCTCCACGACTGAGCCCACAAGATAGAAGGAGGACACCACCATGACACGATGGAAAAAGACCCTGGCGGCCCTTCTCGCCGCCGCCTGCCTGACCGCCGCGCTCCCCGTTGCCCTGGCCGCCGGGCCCGCCTTTGCCGACGTGCCCGCCGACTCCCCCTACGCCACCGCCGTGGAATATGTGACGGCGCGGGGGCTGATGCAGGGCTACGGCAACGGCCTCTTCGGCGTGGAGGACACCCTGACCACCGGCCAGTTGGACCTCATCCTGAAGCGGTATGCCGGGGAGGCGGCCCCCTGGACCGGGGAGAACGGCGCGCCCACCTCCATCACCCGGGGCCGCCTGGCCCTGCTGTTGTCCCAGACCGGCGGGGAGACCGGGGCCCTGGCCATCGCGAAGCAGGGGATGTTCTCCTCCGGCGGCACGGTCACAGAGCCGGTGGCGGGGGAGTATGACCCCACCACCAACTGGATGGACGCGGCCCGCCCGGGCAACACCGCCCATGTGGACCACGCCAACGTCCTCTACCAGATCCCTGAGAACAACACCGGCGCGCCCATCGTCTACCTCCACGGCTACGGCCAGTCCCGGATGGGCTGGATGACCACCCCCGATGGCCGGGAGGGCTGGTCGGACATCTTCCTGCGCTACGGCCACGCCGCCTTCCTGGTGGACCAGCCCCGGCGGGGGGAAGCCGGCTCCACCGTCTCCATGACCCAGGACGGCTTTTTGGACGCCTGGGCGGCGGACTCCAAGGACTACAAGCCCGGTGACCAGGCGTGGTACACCCACTTCCGCATTGGCCGGGTGGCCCCGGAGCGGTATGAGGGCTCCCAGTTCCCCGCGGGGGAGGAGGCCCAAGATCAGTTCTTCCGCCAGATGACCCCCAACACCGGGGACTTTGACCAGGGCGTGGCCGCCGCGGCCCTGGGCGAGGTCATGGCCGACGTGAAGGAGATGACCGGCCAGAAGGCTGTCTTTATCACCCACTCCCAGGGCGGGGCCGTGGGCTGGAGCGTGGACCCGGAGAACATCGCCGCCATCGTCGCCATCGAGCCGGGGGGAACGCCCCAGCCCGGCTCGGAGCAGTATAACGCCCTGCTGGCGGCCAAGGTGCCCATCGCCATCTACTTCGGGGACTACATCGACAACGGCCCGGAGGACATCCTATCCACCGGCTTCTGGAAAGGCGTCCGGGACGGCGCCCTGGCCTTCGCCCAGCAGTATAACGCCGACGGCGGCAACGCCACGGTGGTGGACCTGCCCAAGATCGGGATCACCGGCAACTCCCACTTCATGTTCCAGGAGCTGAACAACAAGGAGATCGCCGACCACATCGAAGCGTGGCTCCAGGCCAACGTGGCGTGAGAGAGGGGGAGAGGACGGCATGAGACGAGGGATCGCCCTGGCGCTGGTGTGCGCCGCGGGGATTTGCCTGTGCGCTTTCTGCTCCGCCGTGGGCGCCGCCGGGGTTTTTCCCGACGTGCCCGCCGACGCCGACTACGCCCAGGCGGTGGCCTGGTGCTATGAAAACGGCCTGATGAACGGCGTGGTGGACGGGACGCGGTTTGACCCGGAGGGCTCCATGACCCGCGCCATGCTGGCCGCCGTCCTCTACCGGCAGGCGGGTAGCCCGGAGACCGCCGCCGAGCCCGACTTCACCGACGCCAAGGCGGACGCCTGGTATTCCAACGCCGTGGCCTGGGCCGCCGACCGGCGGCTCCTGCGGGGCTACGGCAACGGCCTCTTCGGCGTGGACGACCCGGTGAGCCGGGAGATGCTGGACGTGGTCATCGCCCGGCAAAACGGGGAGGACCCGGCCTGGACGGGGGACTCCGCCCTGGCCGTCCCCGCCAGGCGCGCCGAGGCCGCCGTGGCCCTCTATGAGACCTTCGCCCCCGCCCAGCCGGAGCCCTCGCCCAGCCAATCCAGCGGCAGTTCCTCCGGCGGCGGCAGTTCCTCCGGCGGCGGCGGTAGCTCGCGGCCCAGCGGAGGCGGCAGCTCTTCCGGCGGCGGTTCCTCAAGCGGTGGCAGTTCCTCCGGCGGGACGGTGACGCCCTCGCCCGCGCCGTCCCCGTCTCCCGAGCCCTCGCCCTCCCAGCCGGAGACGCCGGATCGGCGGCCCAGCGCCACCATCCCGGCGGAGCTGGAGTACATCCCGGAGGGCTATGCCCAGCCCGCCCAACAGCAGGGGACGCTGGAGCGGCTGGACTATGAGACCTGGGAATCCTTCTCCTACGAGCAGAAGACCCAGCCGCTCACCAAGACCGCCTGGGTCTACCTGCCCTACGGCTACGACGAGAGCCGGCCCTACAACGTGCTCTATCTGAGCCACGGCGGCTGGAGCAACGAGACCACCACCATGGGCACGGCGGATCGGCCCAGCGCCCTCAAGCACATCCTGGACCACGCCATCCAGGACGGCAAAATTCAGCCGCTGATCATCGTCCTGCCCACCTACAACAACACCAGCCCCTCCGACAGCGGGGATTACTCCCTGGCCCTCCGGCTGGTGGACAACTTCCACAATGAGCTGGTGAACGACCTGATCCCCGCCGTGGAGGGCAAGTACAGCACCTACGCCCAGACCACCGACCTGGCGGGGCTGGCCGCCTCCCGGGACCACCGGGCCTTTGGCGGCTTCTCCATGGGCAGTATGAACACCTGGCACACCTTCCAATACTGCCTGGACTACTTCCGCTACTTCGCCCCCGCCAGCGGCGGGCCCATCGGCAGTGGTGAATACATGGCGGACCTGGTGCGCCAGTCCGGCCACAGCCCGGAGGACTTCTTTCTCTTCACCGCCTCCGGCACGGAGGACTTCGCCTACTCCGGCTTCAAAAGCGGCGTGATGGCCATGGGGGAGACGGATATGTTCACCTTTGCCGACAACGAATCCGACGGCAACCTCTCCTTCCGGGAGCGGGAGGGCTACGCCCACAACGGCCAGGCCGCCAACGAGTATATCTACAACGCCCTGCGCTTCTTCTGGAACGCCCCGGCGGAGGACCCCGCGCCGGAGGCGGCGGCCTTCACCGCCGACACCCCGGTGGAGGAGGTGATGGCCGACCCGGCCTTTGGGGACTTCGGCCGGCTCCTCTTCCCGGTGGACGAGGGCTACTGGAGCGGCGACACCCTGGGCCAGTTGGAACTGACCTGGTACAGCCACATCGACCCGGACAAGACGGTGGAGATCGTCAACACTCTGAAGGACCGCACCCTGGCGGGGGAGACGGTGTTTTACGACATCTACACCCCGGCGGAAAAGGCCGCCGACCCGGCCAAGGCGGACACCGGCCTGTTCTTCTTCCGGGGCGAGCCCGGCCAGCCCTTTGCCATCTGCAACGCCGGGGGCGGCTTTGCCTATGTGGGGGCCATGCACGACAGCTTCCCCCGCGCCCTGGAACTCTCCAAGCGGGGCTACAACGCCTTTGCCCTCATCTACCGCCCCGGCTGGGACAGCGCCTGTGAGGATCTGGCCCGGGCCATCAGCTTTATCTTCGCCCACGCCGGGGAGTTGGAGGTGGACACGGACTGCTACTCCCTCTGGGGCGGCTCGGCGGGGGGTCGGATGACCGCCTACCTCAGCTCCTACGGCCCCGGGGCCTACGGCGGCGACGACCTGCCCCGGCCTGGGGCGGCCATCATCCAGTACACCGGCCACAGCGACTACTCCGGCCAGGAGCCCCCCACCTTCGTCTGCGTGGGGGAGAGCGACGGCATCGCCAACTGGCGCACCATGGAGGCCCGGCAGAACGCCCTGGCCGCCCTGGGCATCGAGACGGAGTTCCACCACTACCCCGGCCTGGGCCACGGCTTCGGCCTGGGCACCGGCACGGTGGCGGAGGGCTGGCTGGACCAGGCCGTGGCCTTCTGGCAGAGACAGATCGACAAGACGTAAGACCCCGCGGGCCCTCCCGCGGAGAAAACACCACAGAAAGGACGGGATACCCCGTGAAAAAGAGATGCCTTTCCCTGTTCCTGGCCCTGGCGATGCTCTTCGCCCTGGCCGCGCCCACCCTGGCGGCGGAGCCGGCCTTTGCCGACGTGGCCGCCGACGCCTGGTACGCCCCTGCCGTCCAGTACGTCCAGGAGCACGACCTGATGCAGGGCACCGGGGCGGATCGCTTCTCCCCGGAGCAGTCGGTGACTCGCGCCATGCTGGTCACCGTCCTCTACCGCGCGGCGGGCAGCCCGGAGACCACCGCCACCCCCGCCTTCCAGGACGTGGAGGCAGACCAGTGGTACACCCCCGCCATCGCCTGGGCCGCCCAGGAGGAGATCGTCCAGGGCTACGGCAACGGCCTCTTCGGCGTGGAGGATCTGGTGAGCCGGGAACAGCTTGCCACCGTCCTCTGGCGGTACGCGGGCAGCCCGGAGACCGCCGCCGCGCCCGACTTTGCCGACGGGGAAACCATCGCGTCCTGGGCCGCCCCGGCGGCGGCCTGGGCCAAGGCGGAGGGGATCATGAACGGCCGTGACGGCAACCGCTTCGCCCCCCAGGCGGCGCTGACCCGCGGGGAGCTGGCCACCGTCCTGCAAAACGGCCAGACCGTCCTCCAGCCCAGCACCCAGCCCTCCGGCGGGACCAGCGGCTCCGGCGGGTCGAGCAGTTCCGGCGGCTCCAGTAGTTCCGGCGGATCCGGCAGTTCTGGCGGGTCCGGCGGCTCTGGCGGCAGCGGCGGGTCCGGCACCTCCGGCGGCTCCACCTCCGGCGGGAGCGGCTCCGGCGACACCCCCGCCCAGCCCGCCGACACCCTGGTGGCCTACTACTCCGCCACCCACAACACCCAGGCGGTGGCGGAGACCATCGCCGACCACCTGGACGCGGATCTCTTTGTCATCACCCCCACCCAGCCCTACACCGACGCCGACCTGAACTGGACCAACCAGGATAGCCGGGTGTGCCGGGAGCACAACGACCCCACCCTTCAGACCGTCGCTTTGGAGACCACCACCCCGGAGAACTGGGCGGACTACGACATCGTGTTCATCGGCTACCCCATCTGGTGGGGCAACGCCTCCTGGGTGGTGAGCAGTTTTGCCTCCGCCAACGATTTTACCGGCAAGACGGTGGTTCCCTTCTGCACCTCCTCCTCGTCCGGCCTGGGGGAGAGCGGCGCCCTCCTGGCCCAGGCCGCCGGGACGGGCAACTGGCTGGAGGGCCAGCGGTTCCGCTCCGGCGTGGACGCCGCCACCGTCACCGCCTGGCTGGACGGCCTGGACCTGCCCCAGCCGACGCCCTCTGAGCCCTCGGAGGAATTTGAGGTGGAGGCCCCCGGCCACGGCCCGGCGGACGCCTCCCGGATCGCCTCGGTGGCGGATGTGCCCCTGCTCACCCTGAATAACGGCGTCCAGATCCCCCAGTTTGGCCTGGGCACGCAGATCCAAAGTCTTGAAAACGACGATCTCGGCGTTCTTAATCAGACGTCCCGTGAAGCGGTCGCCGCGGCGCTGGGGTCAGGGTACCGCCATCTTGACGACGCACACGGCTATCTCCAAGAACGCGGCGTCGGTCAGGGGATCATAGACAGTGGTGTACCGCGTGAAGAAATCTGGATCACCGACAAGCTCTGGCCCAGCGACTACGCCGACGCCGACGCGGCCATCGACGCCATGCTGGACCGCCTGGGGGTGGACTACATCGACCTTCTCTACCTCCACCACCCCTCCGGGACCATCGAGACCATCGTAGGCGCGTGGCAGGCCATGGAGCGGGCTTACCGGGCGGGCAAGATCCGCGCCCTGGGCATCAGCAACTTTGACAACCGCATGGAGGCGTTCAACGCCATCATGGAGCAGGAGATCAAGCCCCAGATCATGCAGATCGAGTGCCACCCCTTCGCCCAGCGGCTGGAGACCCGGGAGCTGGCGGAGCGGTACAACATCCAGGTGGAGTGCTGGTATCCCCTGGGCCACGCCGACCAGCGGCTGTTGAACGCCGAGACGCTGGAGAACATCGCGGCGGCCCACGGCAAGAGCGTGGTGCAGGTCATCATCCGCTGGCACATCCAAGAGGGCTTCTCCGTAATCCCCGGCTCCACCAACCCAGACCACATCCAGGAGAATATCGAGGTCTTTGACTTTGAGCTGACCGACGAGGAAATGGCCCAGATCCGCGCCATGGACGAGGGCGAGGACGGGCGCTACTATCACATTCCCTACGGCGACAGTATCTGGCCCGCTCCCAGAGAGTGGGACGGAGAGTTCCCCGCCGCGTGACCTTCCGCCTCCCTGCCCGCCCCACCCCAGACGGGCAGGGAGGCCATCGTTTTTCCGGCCCGGCGCGGGCCGGAGAGACCACCCGATAAGGAGATGGACAAGATGAAAAGGACCCTTTTGCTTCTTCTGACCGCCGCCCTGCTGATCGCCCTGGCGGCCTGCGGCGGCCAGGGCCAGCCCGCCCCCACGCCGGAACCCGCGCCCGCCCAGGGGGAGGAGCCCGCCCCCTCCGACGCGCCCCAGGCGGGCGGCAGCAAGACCCTGGTGGCCTACTACTCCGCCACCCACAACACCCAGGCGGTGGCGGAGACCATCGCTCAGGCGCTGGGGGCGGATACTTTCGTCATCACCCCCGCCCAGCCCTACACCGACGACGACCTGGACTGGACCGACCGGGACAGCCGGGTGAGCCGGGAGCATGACGACTCCGCCCTCCAGACCGTGGAGCTGGAGAACCCCACCCCGGAGAACTGGGCGGACTACGACACGGTGTTTGTGGGCTACCCCATCTGGTGGGGCAACGCCTCCTGGGTGGTGAGCAGTTTTGTGGCCGCCAACGACTTCACCGGCAAGACGGTGGTTCCCTTCTGCACCTCCTCCTCGTCCGGCCTGGGGGAGAGCGGCGCCCTCCTGGCCCAGACCGCCGGGACGGGCAACTGGCTGGAGGGCCAACGGTTCCGCTCCGGCGTGGCCGCCGAGGATGTCCAGGCGTGGCTGGAGGAGCTGGACCTGTGATCCGGGGGCTTGTCTGCCTCCTGCTGGGGGCGCTGTTGACTCTGGACGGCTGCGGGCCCGCCCCGGCGGCGCCCACCGCCCCGACCGCCCAGGCCGACGTGGGGACGCTCACCTCCGGGACGGAGAGCTACCGGGGCTTTTTGGTGGACAATGTGCTCCACACCCCGGAGGACGGGGACGTGCACTTCAGCCTCTACCTCCCCCCGAACTACGACGGCGGCGAGCCCTGCGCGCTGTTTGTGACCCTTCCGGGCTACGAGGGGCTCTATTTCCAGGGTGTGGCCCGGAATTTGGAGGCCGAGGCGTTTGGCTTTGAGGCGCGAAAGTACAACGAGAAGATGATCGTGGCGGCCCCTCAGCTCTCCGACTGGGGGGAGACCTCCGCCGACCAGACCATCGCCCTGGTGGAATACCTCCTGGCCGCCTACCCCATCGACCCCGGTCGGGTCTACGCTAACGGCTACTCCGGCGGCGGGGAGACCATGTCCATCGTCCTGGGCAAGCGCCCGGAGCTGTTCACGGCCTATCTGCACTGCTCCTCCCAGTGGGATGGGGACCTGGCGGCGCTGGCTGAGAGCCGGACGTCGGTGTACCTGGCCGTGGGGGCGGAGGACGAATACTACGGCGCGGAGCCCACTCGGGAGGCGTATGCCGCCCTGCGCGCGCTCTACGAACAGCAGGGGCTGACCGACGCGCAGATCGACGAGCTCCTGGTGCTGGACATCAAAGAGGACAGCTATTTTCGGGACAAAGGCGTGACCAACCAGCACGGCGGCGGCGGTCTGTTTGCCTATGACGAGGCCATCATGGGCTGGCTGTTCGGCGCGCACCCCGGAGAGGTTGACCCGGCGCGGAACACACACGAATTAAAATAGGAGGAATGTATCATGCGAAAGAACTTCGGCCCAAACCCCTGGCTCTACCCCCAGCCCGTGCTCCTCATCGCCACCTATGACGAGGCTGGTCGGCCCGACGTGATGAACGCCGCCTGGGGCGGCCCGTACAGCCCCGACCAGGTGATGCTCAGTCTCAGCGAGCACCAGACCACCCGGAACCTCCGGGCCAGGGGCGCCTTCACCGTGAGCTTTGGAGATGCCCGCCACGCGGCGGCCTGCGACTATGTGGGGCTGGTCTCCGCCGCCGACACCCCGGACAAGCTGGAAAAGGCCGGGTTCCACGCCACAAAGAGCGAGTTCGTGGACGCCCCCGTGATCGACGAGCTGCCCCTCGCCCTGGAGTGCCGCCTGGTCAAGTTCAACGAGGACGGCAAGGTGATCGGCCAGATCGTCAACGTCAGCGCGGACGAGGGCATCCTGGACGGCGATGGCAAGATCAACACCGCCCAACTGAACGCCATTGTCTTTGACCCCATCCAAGCCGCCTACCGCGCCGTAGGCGACAAGGTAGCCCCCGCCTTCCAAATCGGCGCCAGCCTGAAATGACCCATCCCCCGCACCCAAAAATCCCTGAAACCATGCGGTTTCAGGGATTTTTCTGCGCCCAATTCCGAGGAGCGGCATCACCTTGACCCAAACCCGACCCAGGCGGGACGCCGGGGCGGTAGGCGACTGTGGCGCCGACCTCAACTGTCACAAAATCATGACAGGTTGCGGTTGCTACGCTTGTGGATATTTGCTATAATTGTTCACAGAATGGGAGGAAAACGGCCTTTGTCTGGACGGGAGGCGGTACCGTGGCCAAATCGAACCTGCAAAAGATGAAGATGCTGTTTCTGCTGGAGGTGCTCCGGGTGGATTCCGACGAGGAACACCCGCTGAAGACCGGGGACATCCTGGCCTACCTGCGGGGCAAGGGGATCTCCTGCGACCGCCGGACGCTGGCTAAGGACATCGCCCTGCTCAACGAACAGGGCTACGAGGTGATGTCCGTCACCTGCCAGCGGCAGAAGGGGTATTACATCGAGGACCGCTCCTTCAGCGTGCCGGAGCTGCGTATTCTCATGGACGCGGTCCAGGCCGCCCGGTTCATCACGGAGAAGAAGACGGAGGAGCTGGCGGAGAAGGTGGCCGCCCTCGGCGGCAGCAACCGGGCCCAGCTGCTCAAGCAGAGCGTGGTGCATTTCAACGCCCGCAAATACAGCAACGAGGCGGT
>CANQMK010000018.1 GCA_947624895.1 uncultured Oscillospiraceae bacterium
AAGGACAGCACCTTGGAGATCTCCCCCATCCGCCGCTGGAGGGGGGTCTCCCGCCCTCCGGCGTCCTTCAGCAGGGCGGCGATGCGGCCCATCTCCGTGTCCATGCCGGTGGCGGTGACCACGCAGGTCCCCTTCCCCGCCGTGACCAGGGTGCCGGAGAGGACCATGTTCCGCCGCTCCGCCAGGGGGGTGCCCTCCTCCAGGCCCGCCCCGGCCTCCTTGCCCACGCTGACGCTCTCCCCGGTCATGGCGCTCTCGTCCACCCGGAGGCCGCTGGCCTCCAACAGGCGGCCGTCGGCGCTCACCTGGTCCCCCGCCTCTAAGTACACGATGTCCCCGGGCACCAGCTCCCGGGCCTCCACCCGGCACAGGCTCCCGTCCCGGCGGACCAGCGCCGTAGGCGCGGCCATGCGCTTCAATTCCTCCAGGGCCTTCTGGGCGTGGTCCTCCTGGGAGATGGAGATGGCGGCGTTCACCACCACGATGCCCAGGATGATGGCGCTGTCCAGCCAGTCCTTTCCGCCCCCCGCCCACAGGGAGAGCCCCGCCGCCGCCAACAGCACCAGGATCATGGGGTCCTTCAGCTGGGCCAGCACCCGCCGGAGGAGGGAGGGGGGCTTGGCCCCCTTCAGCTCATTGGGCCCGCACCGCTCCAGTCGGGCCCGGGCCTCCGCCTGGGTCAGCCCCGCCCTCTCGTCGCTCCCCAGTACCGTCAGCAGGGTGTCCTTGGCCTCGCGGTAGGCGACCATCCCCCTCACCTTCCTTTCCCGGAAAGTGTACCAGCCCCTCCGGGAAAAAAAGCGGGAAACCTGGGACAGGCCCAAGTTTCCCGGTCACCGCCAGCGCCCCCGGTACCAGCCGGTGACGCCGTCTTTTTTGGCTAAGATACCGTAGCTCGTCTTCCGCACCAGGGACAGTGTCTCCCCGGGGGAGACGGGCAGGAGGTAGTCGGTGGAGTCCTCGCACCACACGCTCCCGTCCTCCCGGCGGCGGAGGAACTCGGTGAGCACCCAGAGCGTCCGACCGGACTCCAGGTGGCGGCACCAGCTCACCTCCGGCCCCCGCTCCAGCACCTCCAGGTCGCTGTGGCCGTAGCGGATGTTAATGGACCCCTCGCTGGCCGCCTGGGGGTCCAGGGCGGTGACGGTGGGCAGGCCGTCGTCGCTCACCCAGGTGAACGCCCCCTCCGGCGTCTCCGGCAGGATGAGCACGTTCACCTGCCCGTCCAGCTTGAGGGTGGCGCCGCCGTCGATGCTCACCACGCGCCGCCGGGGGAGGAGGATGGGGGCGGCGGAGGGCACGGTCTCGTTGTAGAGGGTCACCGGCCAGTGGCCCACGATGACCCAGCGGCGGAAGCCGCGGCCCTGGTCCAGGAAGGCGTCGTTTTTCATCACCTCATAGGCGCTCAGCTCCGTCAGCCGGTCCTCCCGGGGCACGCCGCCGTGGACGAAGAGGTAGTCCCTGTGGAGCAGGATGTGGGGCAGGCTCCGCAGGAAGTCCAGCTCCGGGGCGAAAGCCCGGGCCATGGCCGCCCGGGCGGCGGGCCAGTCGGCGGGGTCCTCCAGGCTAACTCCTGTTAGCTCCGCCATCCTCACCAGAGCGCACCGCGGCCCGAACCGGGGGAACCACCGCTGGTAGAAGGGCGAGGGCAGCTCCCGGACCCCGTCGAAAAAGCCCAGGGTCACGTTGTCGCAGTTGCCCAGCACCGTGTGGACGGTGTGGGTCCGGCTCAGCTCCATCACGTAGCGCAGGGTGTCCAGGCTCCCCTCCGAGCGCTCCATCATGTCCCCCAGGACGATGAGCACGTCCTCCTGGGAGAAGCGGGCCTTGTCCAGCGCCCCCTTCAGGAGGGGCAGGGCGCCGTGGATGTCGCTCACCACCAGCACCCGGCGGCCCTGGAAGTCCACCGGGCGGACCACCGCCCGCCTATCCACGGCCCGTCCCCGCCCAGGCGCAGGCGTAGGCGTACCAGCCCTTCCGCTCCAGGCTCTCCGCCACGGTGAAGCCGTTTCGCTCCAGGGCGGAGCGGACCTCCCCGGCCCGGCTGTCGATGATCCCGGAGCAGAGGAACCAGCCCCCCGGGGCCAGCCAGGGCCCTACCACGCCGCTCAGGGGGAGGATCACGTCCGCCACGATGTTGGCCAGGATCAGGTCCCAACCCTCCCCCGCCAGCTGCCGCCGGAGGGCGTCGTCCCCCAGCACGTTCCCGGCTAACACTTGATAGCTCCCCCGGTCGATGCCGTTCAGGGCGGCGTTTTCATAGGCCACGTCGGGGGCCTTGGGGTCGATGTCCACCCCCAGGGCGGACTCGGCCCCCAGGAGCAGGGCGGCGATGGACAGGATGCCAGAGCCGCACCCCAGGTCCAGCACCCGGTCCCCCGGGCGGACCCGGCGCTCCAGCGCCTCCAGGCAGAGCTGGGTGGTGGGGTGGCTCCCGGTGCCGAAGGTCAGCCCCGGCTCCAAGAGCAGGTCCACCCGCCCCGGGACGGACTCCCCCGCCAGCCACTGGGGCACCACCCGCAGGCGCCGACCGATGTCCAGGGGCTTGTAGTACCTCCGCCAGCTGTTGGCCCAGTCCTCCTCCTCCAGGGGGGTGACGGTGACGCTAACGTCCGTTAGCCCCGCCAGATAACCCCGGGCCTCCGCCTCCCCGGCGGGGTCGGCGGGGACGTAGAACTTCACCCGTGCGGCGCCGCGCATCCGCTCCGCCAGGGCCTCGTCCACGTAGTCCCAGTACTGCCGGTTCTCCTCCAGGAAGCGGCGAAAGTCCGCCTCGTCCTCGATGACCAAGCCGGGCACGCCCCGGTCGGTGAGGGCCGCCGTCAGCGCCTCCAGCCCCTCCGCCCGGGTCTCCAGGCAGTATTCCAGCCATTTTCCCATCTCCGTCCCCTCCCGGAAAAAAGAACGGGCCTCCCCCGCCGCCCTGAGGCGGCTGCCTCAGAGGCGGGGCGGGGAAGCCCCGTGATGGTCTCGCTCAGCGGTGGGCGCCCACGAAGAACAGCGCCAGCGTCCCCGGTCCGGAGTGGGACCCGATCACCGGCCCGGTGTAGCCGATGTGGATATTCCGCACGCTGAGCCGCTCCCGGGCCAGGTCCGCCAGATACTGGGCGTCTTCCGGGCAGTCCCCCTGGCAGATGAACATGGTCTGGCCCTCCGGCTCGATGGCCAACTCCGCCGCCTTGTCCACCAGGGCCTTGATGGACGCCTGCCGCCCCCGGGCCTTGGCCATGCTGATGAGGTGTCCCTCGTCGTCCACGTGGAGCACCGGCTTGATGGAGAGCATGGTGCCCAGCATGGCGGTGGTGGCGGAGATCCGCCCGCCCCGCTTGAGGAACTGGAGGTCGTCCACGGTGAACCAGTGGCACAGGTGGAACTTCCGCTCCTCGGCGTAGTCCCGGGCCTCCTCCAGGGTGGCCCCCATCATCTGCCGCTGGGCGGTGAGGTAGACCAGCAGGCCCTGGCCCAGGGAGGCGCACAGGGTGTCCACCACATAGCACGTCCGCTCCGGGTAGCTCTCGGCCAGCTCCTGGGCGGCCAGGCGCACCGCCTGGCAGGAGGAGGACAGGCCGGAGGAGAAGGCCAGAAACAGCACGTCCAGCCCCTTCTGGAAGTTGGGCTCGATGGCCTCCTTGGCGTCGGCCAGGTTCACCGCCGCGGTGGTGGCCACCTCCCCGGCCCGGAGGCGGGCGTAGAACTCCTTGGGGTCCAGCTCCCGGCGGTCCGGGTAGTCCCAGTAGGTCTTGCCCCCCAGGGTGAGGGACAGGGGCACCACCTGGATGCCCAGCTCGTCCACCAGGGCCTGGTCCAGGTCGGCGGCGGAATCGGTGACAATGATATATTGGCTCATGCGCGGCTCCCTCACTTCTTCTTTTTACTCTCCCCCGGCTGGGGGTCCGTCTCGTCCAGAATGTCCAGCACCCGCTGGCAGGCCAACTTGCTGGCGTAGCTGTCCAGGGCCAGGCGCAGGGCCAGGGGGGCCAGGGCCTCCCGCTCCGCCGCCCCGTCCAGGGAGGCGGCCACCTCGTCCAGCGCCCGGTCCAGCTCCCGCAGCAGATGCTCGTAGCCGCTCCGGGCCTCCTCCCCCACGTCCAGCGCCCGGAAGAGCGTCGCCATCTCCCGCATGGAGATCACGCTCTTCAGCGCGCAGATGGCGGTGAGCCAGGCCAGGTGCTCCCGGCCATAGCGCTTCCCCTCCGCCCGGGGGAGAAGCCCGTCCTTGATGTAGTTGTTCACCATGGCGGAGGTGAGGGCGTCGCCCTCCTCGAAGCGGATGAGCTGCCGGGGCATATAGGAGATGAGCTGGTCCATGTAGAGGGCCAGGTCGGGCAGCTGGTCCCAGGGCTCCGGCCGCTGGGTGGTCATGCGCTCCTTCAGCTCCTCCAGCTCCCGCATACACCCGCCTCCTTCTCCCCTGTCGGGGACGCTGTTTTGGATATTGTATCACACCGTTTTCCATATTGCAATAAAAAATCCGCGCCGGTGGAAAAGTTTCCCTTTTTCGCCTCTTGACACCGCCGGCGGCGCCGCCTATAATGAGGCTAACGAATACTAGCCGCAGGCGAAGGAGGCCGTTTTATGGAGACGCCATCCACCCGCCAGCGGGCCCTGGAGGTCGCGCTGGCGCTCTTTTCCCGCAGGGGGTACGACGGCGTGAGCCTGGGGGATATCGCCGGGGAGTTGGGCATCAAGCCCCCCTCCCTCTACAAGCACTTCCCCGGCGGCAAGGGGGAGCTGTACGAGGCGCTGTTCCCGCCCCTGGAGGCGCACTACGCCGAGCTGTGGAAGACCGCCGCCCAGCGGCAGGCCCAGGTGGAGCGGGACGCGGCGGCGGCGGGGGTGATGACCCTCCAGCAGCTGGAGGGGGAGACCATGGCCTGGCTGCGCCGGGAGATGGACGACCCCCAGGCGGGGGCTTACCGCCGCCTGCTGGCCCAGGAGCAGTTCACCCGCCCTGACCGGCCCCTGCGCTGGCTGTGGGAGGAGCCCCTGGCCCTCTACGACGCCCTGTTCACCCGCCTGGTGCAGGAGGAGGTCCTGCGCCGGGGGGAGCCCCACGTGATGGCCCGGGAGTACCTGGCCCCGCTGACCCAGTCCCTGGCCTGGTACGACCGCGCGCCGGAGCGCCAGGAGGCGTGCCTGGAGGATATCCAACTCCACATCCGGCAGTTCCACCGGGTCTTCGCCCGCCGGGAGCCCAAGAACCCCACCCCCCGCCTCTTCCGGCGGTAGGGGCGGCCTGGCCAGGCGCCGGGCCCCTCTCCCAAATACCCCAGCGCGCCGAGAACGGCGCGCCGACCTCGTTGAAAGGCGGGCTGACGCGTATGCGTCAGCCCGCCTTTTTGGTTGGACGGGGCGCGGCCCGCCGCCGATCCGGCCCCCTTCTCTCCGCGCTCACAGCTTGCCGAGCCGCTCCAGAATGTCCAGAGCGGCCTGCTTGACAGGCGGGGAACAGCGATGAAAGAGGGCGACCACCCGCTCGTTGGCGTAGTCCTGCCCCTGGGCCTGCACCCCGGACATCAGCTGGGCCAAGTCCAGCTCCAGCGCGTCGCAGAGACTGTCCAGCAGCTCCAGGGTCGGCTTGGCCCGTCCGTTTTCGATTTTGGAGAGGTAGACCACAGTGATGTCCGCCCGCTCCGCCACTTCCTCCTGGGTCAGCTTCCGCTCCCTGCGGCGGTCCTGGAGACGCCGACCCATTTCCCGGTAGTCGATCGCCATAATATCACCCAAAATTATTGTAGCTGACTTAATCTGTTTCTTTAATAAATTGACAATTTAATTTGATTTAATAGAATAAGTCTTGACCCAGTTCCTTAATCTAGCCTAGGGAGGAATGCAATATGAAAAGGCGGAAAATTTTATCTCTGGCCCTGGCTCTGTTCCTGGCCCTGGCTCTGTTCCTGGCCCTGGCTCTGTTCCTGGCCCTGCCGCTTCTGTCCACTGTGACCCAGGCGGCCAGCGCCGCCCCCGCGTTTCAGATCAGCTGGCTGCCAACAAATCTGCGGTATTATAACTATAACTTCGCGGATTACAGCCATCCCTATTTTGACCTCGAAAGCGGTCTGTGCTTAATGAGGGACGAAGAAGATCGGAAGCTCTATTATATGGACGCGCAGGGCAGCCTGTTTCCGGAGAGCGAGGCCATCCCAAGGCTGGGGTCGCGCGCGGTCGAAACCACATACGACACCCAGAGCCAGCTGCTGTCGGCAAAGTATTTCGGGCCCGATGGTACGCTGATCTACCAGGGTGAGATCCAGGATCCCTTTACCCACTACGAGCCCGAAGCCGGGGTAGCGTTTGGCTTCTTTTCCGAAGGGCTGGCCAATGTGGGGTGCGGATATATCGACCAGTCGGGCCAGCTTGTCATCTCCACGGGGGAAAAGTACCCCACCCTCACCCCCTTCCGCAACGGCTTTGCCTCCGTTTGCGGCTTAAACGGGAAATGGGGCGCGATCGACAAAAGCGGGAAAGAGGTCGTTCCCTGTCAATACGAGGAACAACTTTACTTCGTACATGGAGTCTCGGACGCAACGATGAAGGTAGATGGGGAAAAAAGGCTGGCGTTATCAATACAGCCAATGAGATCGTCGTGCCGTTTGTATATGATGCTATGGGGCCTAACTTTTCCGGGGGGATCGTAAAGTTTACCAACCGCAACCCGGAGGGCAGCACATATACGGACACAAGCGGTTACCTGGATTACCGAGGGAACGCGATCTCCCCCTCCTGGGAATGGGGGCTCGGCAGCACCGGCTCTACCTTCTCCGACTACTTTCCGTTTTATGACAAGGAATACAAATCCTTTTACGACGGGGAAAAGTACGGCTTTTACCACAATGGAGAACTTCTCCTCTCCCCTCAGTTCGACGGCGTGTCTAAAGAGTTCTCAGACGGCGTCGCGATCGTCTGGAAAGATGAAACGAGGGTCGCGATCGACACCTCTGGGAGGGAGCTGTTCACCGTACCGGAGGGATACTTGGTCGATGGCTTCCACGACGGCGTTGGCGTGATCAGAGACGAGAATGACAAATGGGGCTATATAGATGAGCAGGGGCACACCCTTGTCCCTTGCCAGTTTGCCGTTGCCGGACCCTATTGTGACGGGTATGCTATCGTCGGCGTGCACAATCCCAGCTCCGATCATGATACCTATGGTATCTTAAAGCTCGATCTCCCCGCCACCGCCTACGCCTCCACCCAGACGGTGAACGTAGATGGTCGGGACATCTCCTTCCAGTGCTACGCGCTGAAGGATGAGAGCGGCAACCTGACCAACTACATCAAGCTCCGGGATCTGGCCATTCTGCTCAACGGCTCGGCGGCCCAGTTCCAGGTGGGCTGGGACGGCGGCGTGACCATCACCACCCAAACCGCCTATGTCCCCAACGGCTCCGAACTGGTCACCCCCTACTCCGGCGACCGGGCCTACCAGGCGTCCGACGCCGCCACCAAGGTCAACGGCCAGGCCGCCCAGCTGGCCGCCTTTGTCCTCCATGACGACCAGGGCGGCGGCTACACCTATTACCAGCTCCGGGACCTGGGCAAGGCCCTGGGCTTTAATGTGGGCTGGTCCGCCGAACGGGGCATTTTCCTGGAGACGGACAAGCCCTACGACCCCAACAACTGACCGGACGCCCCTCCCCACACGCCATTCCGGGGCGACCCGGGACAAATAGAAAGCTGTTCGTATGAAAAAGCGCACCCGCATCCGCGACATAGTCCTGGGGCCTTGATCGCCACCCTGCTCTTTGGCCTGGCCGTACAGTACGACGCCGCCACCCAGAGCGCCTACCTGGGTCGGCATGTGAGCACGGCCCCGGCCTTCTACCTGGATGAGGTCGACTACTTCAGCGGCACGGAGGAGCGCAGTTTTCAAACCGCCGCCTCCGAGCAGGACAATACCCAGCGGGACCACTCCCATTGTATCACCAGCAGCTTTGAACGCACCTATCTCCTCAACGGCCAGTACTCCCGCCTGACGGGGAGTTTGTATCAGACCTACGAGGATCGGTCAAAATCGTTCAAGTCCGGGAGCGGCCTTTGGATCTACGGCGACGGCAAGCTGCTGTACGCCAAGGAATTCGACGAAGAAACCACACGGAGGCCATCGACGTGGACCTGACCGGCGTATTGGAACTAAAGGTCACGTTTAGTTGCTACTATATCGCCCTTCCCGGGAACGATGCCCTCTCCCTGGGCGAGACGGCTCTTTACACCTGAGCGTAGACCAACGGCGCTCTCGGAAAAGGTGGGCTGACGCATAC
Source organism: uncultured Oscillospiraceae bacterium (assembly GCA_947624895.1). Classification (GTDB taxonomy): domain Bacteria; phylum Bacillota; class Clostridia; order Oscillospirales; family Oscillospiraceae; genus MGBC124762. Next base: position 8,262 of record CANQMK010000018.1, read on the forward strand.
GCGTCAGCCCACCTTTTCCCTCTCCCGCGCCGTCCGGGGCGGAGAGCGGGACTTTCTGTGAAATCTCTTGCCAAGATTTTGAAGCGCCGCTATAATAGCAGGGAAACAGGGCGGTTTATTCTCAGCAAGGAGTGTGAAAGCATGGATCAGAAACTTTTTATGGAGTGGCGCTCGCTCTACTCGTCCAACTGGGGGCGGCCTGACCTGATGCGGTTCCGCATCCGGATGCGGGACCCGGTGGAGGGGGAGGTCCTGGAGCGCGCGGTGGCGCGGACGATGGAGCGGTATCCCTACCTCCGGGTGGAGCTGAAGCGGGACGGGGAGTACTACCTGGCGCAAAACGACCGCCCGGTGGTGGTGTCCCACGGCCTGTCCGGGGTGACGTTGAACACCGCCGCGTCCAACTACCACCTCCTGGCCTTCTCCTACCAGGACGACTGGGTCATCCTGGACATCTCCCACGCCATGACCGACGGCGTGACCGCCTATGAGGTGATCCGCACCTTCCTGTTCTATTATGTGTCCGCGCGGTACGGCGTGGACCTGCCTCGGGAGGGCGTCCGCCTGGCGGGAGAACCCATCCCGGCGGAGGAGTGGGTCGACCCCGTGGCGGCCCGGGCGGCGGACCTCCCCGCCCCCGGCGGCGGCCAGCTGCCCGGGGCCCTGGTCCCCGCGCAGGCGGCGGGGCTGGAGGAGGACCGGCAGTTGACCGTTTTCAGCATCGCCCTGGATGAGGCCGCCTTTATGGGCTTCATCACCGCCCACAAGGGCAGTCCCTCCACCATGGTCTCCCTCCTGCTCAGCCGCGCCCTCCACCGCCTGTTCCCCGACGCCCCGGAAGCGATCCGGGTCACCGTGGCGGTCAATCAGCGAAGCGCCCTGAAGGCGCCCCTGGCGCACCAGTGTCTGGTGGGGGCCGCCTTTTTGGAGTACGGCCCGGAGATGCGCGCCTGGCCCCTGGCGCGGCAGGCGGCGGCCTACCGGGAGATGGTCTTTGCCCAGACCACGGAGGAGGCGGTGCTGGCGGGCCTGGGTAACCAGGTGGGCCTCGCCCAGATGATCCTGGCCCAGCCGTCGGACCCGGCGCGGGTGGCCACCGCCGCGGCCATCGACGACATGACCAAAGATTTTACCTCCGCCACGGTGAGCTACATCGGCAAGCTGAACTTCCCGGCGGCGGAGGAATACATCCGGGATTTCCGGCTGTGGACCCTGGGCTCCGGCGGGGCCATCGTGGTGGAGCTCTCCGCCGTCGGCGGCAGATTTACCCTGGACTTCACCCAGCCCTTCGCCAGCCCCCTGTTCGTCAACGCCTTCCTGAAGGAACTGGATGAGCAAGGCGTCGCCTACACCCTCCAGGACGTTCAGCCCCTGGAGACGCCGGACGTGGCCCTGCCTTGGAAGAACTAACGCCCCACAACAAAAAGCCCGGAGATACCTCTGTATCTCCGGGCTTTTCTATGCTTGGCGTAGCAAAAGCCATGCCCTTCGGCGTTACTCGTCCACCTCGCAGGCGTACAGCTTCAGGGCGGGTTTGGAGAAACACATGTAGTGGTTCTCCTCCACCAGCTTGAAGCGCTGCTCGAAGGTCTTGCTGTTGCCGATGTTGTAAAAGCTGTCATTGTACCACTGCTGCAGATCCGGCATGAACGGAGCAGGCTCAAGAAATGACTGGATATGATCCTCATAGACACGCCCGATCTCCCTCTCAACGCCATCACCATCATGAAGGCACATCTTGATGCATTTCATGTTTCTTGCCCCTCCTCCTTGGTTGGACTTCTGTATCTTTCGCTCGAACGCTTCCCTGGCCCCTGATATCCACGGTCAAAAGCGGCCCAGTTGCGTTTGCGAGCCCTTGATCGTCCAAGGTGCGGCCAGAACATCCCCCGGAAAAACGTCTGGTGATCTCTTGTCGTCCCTCAGCCCCTCTATCGATTTTGACGCGAATAGGCCCGCCGCCTCTTCTGTTATCTCTCCCTCCAATTATTCCAGTCTTCTGGCATCTGATTTTACCACGTCCCGTTCCCTCGTGCAACCACTCCCGCGCCGCTCCGGAAAGGCCGCGCTTGACAGCGGCGCGGGTTTCCGGTACAATGGAGCCAACAGAATAACAGGGGAGCTTGTGTGACAGGCTGAGAGGAAGGTAGACCTTCGACCCTTGAACCTGATGCGGATAATGCCGCCGGAGGAAGTCTTGGGAATCATCCCGATCTTTTTCAGGGGGCGCCGCGCCAGGCGCCCCCTGTTTTTTTGCCCCGTGTTCCCGCCCGGGCGGCGGGGAGCGTCATACTTTTCCAAGGGAGGTCTTTTTATGCTGGGCCATTATCTGGAACAGGTGCGACAGCGCCATCCGCTGATCCACAACATCACCAACTACGTCACCGTCAACGACTGCGCCAACATCCTGCTGGCCTGCGGGGGCTCGCCCATCATGGCGGACGACCCGGAGGACGCGGTGGAGATCACCGCCATCTGCGGCGGGCTGAACCTCAACATCGGCACCCTGAACCAGCGGACCATCCCCGCCATGCTGGCCGCCGGGAAGCGCGCGCGTGAGCTGGGCCACCCGGTGGTGCTGGACCCGGTGGGGGCGGGGGCCTCCCGCCTGCGGACGGAGACCGCCCTCCGGCTGACGGAGGAGGTGGGGCCCACGGTGATCCGGGGCAACATCTCCGAGATCAAGACCCTGGCCTCCGGCACGGGCACCACCCGGGGCGTGGACGCCGACGTGGCGGACCAGGTGACCGAGGAGACCCTGGACGGGGCGGTGGCCTTCGCCAAGGCATTCGCCCAGCGGGTCGGGGCGGTGGTCGCCATCACCGGGGCCATCGACATCGTGACCGACGGGGCCCGGGCCTTCTGTATCCGCAACGGCCACCCCATGATGAGCGCCATCACCGGCTCCGGCTGTCAGCTCTCCGCCCTGACCGCCGCCTTTGTGACCGCCAATCCCCACGACCCCCTGGAGGCCACGGCGGCGGCGGTGTGCGCCATGGGCCTGTGCGGCGAGATCGCCCACCGGCGGCTCACCGACCGGGACGGCAACGCCTCCTACCGGAACTATATCATCGACGCCATGTACCGCCTCACCCCGACCGTGCTGGAGGAGGGAGCGAAGTATGCGGTGCGATAAGCGGCATATGCTCCTCTACGCGGTGACCGACCGCGCCTGGCTCCACGGGCAGACCCTGGCCCAGCAGGTGGAGGAGGCCCTGCGGGGCGGGGTGACCTGCGTCCAACTCCGGGAGAAGGAGCTGGACGACGGCGCCTTCCTCCGGGAGGCCGAGGCGCTCCTCCCCCTGTGCCGGCGGTATCACGTCCCCCTCATCGTCAACGACAATGTGGAGGTGGCCCTCGCCTGCGGCGCGGACGGCGTCCACGTCGGCCAGGAGGACATGGCGGCGGGGGAGGTCCGCCGCCGGATCGGCGAGGACAAGCTCCTGGGCGTCTCCGTCCACACGGTGGAGGAGGCGGTGGAGGCGGTGCGCAACGGCGCGGACTACCTGGGCCTGGGGGCGGTCTTCCCCACCAGCACCAAGACCGACGTGGACCAGATGTCCATCGGGACCCTCCGGGCGATCCGGGCCGCGGTGGAGGTGCCCCTGGTGGCCATCGGGGGCATCCACCGGGGCAACATCGGCCAGCTGGCCGGGAGCGGGGTGGACGGCGTGGCGCTGGTCTCCGCCATCTTCTCCGCGGCGGATATCCAGGCCGCCTGCCGGGAGCTGCGGCGGCTGTCGGAGGAGATGGTGGGCCCATGAGGATGCGGGGCGCGATCTTTGACCTGGACGGCACCCTGCTGGACTCCATGTCCGTCTGGGACACGCTGGCGGAGCGCTATCTGCGCTCTATCGGATACCAGCCCCGGCCCGACCTGAACCGGCGGTGCGCGGCCCTGAGCCTGGAGCAGGCCGCCCGGTATTTTCAGCGCGCGTACGGCGTGACCCTGGACGTGGAGGAGATGGTCTCCGGCGTCAACGCCATGCTGGAGCGCTTCTACCGGCAGGAGGCCCCTCTGCGGCCCGGCGTGGAGGAGGCGCTGGCCCGGCTCCGCCGGGCGGGGGTCAGGATGTGCGTCGCCACCGCCACCGACCGGCACCTGGCGGAGGCGGCACTGGAGCGGTGCGGGGTGCTGTCCCGCTTCGACGCGCTCTTCACCTGCGGCGAGGTGGGCCACGGCAAGGACGAGCCGGATATCTTCCAGGCGGCACTGGCCTTTCTGGGCACGGAGCGGGCGGAGACCGCGGTGTTTGACGACGCGCTCCACGCCATCCGGACCGCCAAGGGGGCCGGCTTCCCCGTGGTGGCCGTCCGGGAGCACCACCAGAGCGCGGCGGAGGAGATCCGCGCGCTGGCGGACCTCTACCTGGAGGACTGGACCCAGTGGGGCCAATTGGAGAAGTTCCTTCCGGCTTGAGCGCCGGGGGCTTCCAGCGGCGGGGACGCCGTGCCACGTCGCTCTATCAACAAACACGGAGGAGAGATCGCCATGAAAACAGCGCTATCCATCGCCGGGACCGACCCCAGCGGAGGCGCCGGCATCCAGGCCGACCTGAAGACCATGACCATGAACGGCGTCTACGCCATGACCGCCATCACGGCGCTGGTGGCCCAGAACACCACCGGCGTGAAGGAGATCGTGGAGGTGGCCCCCGGGTTTCTCCAGCGGCAGATCGACGTGGTCTTTGAGGACATCCCGCCGGACGCGGTCAAGATCGGCATGGTTGCCTCCCGCGGACTCATCGACGTCATCGCGGAGCGCCTGCGCTTCTACCGGGCCCAAAACGTCGTGGTCGACCCGGTGATGGTGGCCACCAGTGGGGACCGGCTGATCTCCCCGGAGGCGGTGGCCTCCCTGGAGCGGGAACTGCTTCCGCTGGCGCGCGTCATCACCCCCAACATCCCGGAGGCGGAGCTCCTGTCCGGCCTCGCCATCCACACGCCGGAGGACATGGAGGCCGCCGCCCGGCGCGTCGGCGACGCCTACGGCTGCGCGGTCCTGCTCAAGGGGGGCCACAGCGTCAACGACGCCAACGACTTCCTCTACGAGAGCGGGGCCGGGACCTGGTTCTACGGCGAGCGCGTCGACAACCCCAACACCCACGGCACCGGCTGTACCCTGTCCAGCGCCATCGCCGCCAACCTGGCCAAGGGCTTTGACCTGCCCACCTCTGTCCGGCGGTCCAAGGACTACCTCACCGGGGCACTGCGGGCGATGCTTGACCTGGGCCGGGGCCGCGGGCCCGTCCTGCACAACTTCGATCTGACCGGCGAATTTGGAAGGGAGGCGGAGGCGTGAAGACCACGCAGAGACTTCTGGCGGCCACCGAGGACATCTGGGCCGCCTACCACGACCACCCCTTTGTCCTGGGCATCCAGGACGGCACCCTGGACCGGGAGAAATTCCGGTACTACATCATCCAGGACTACCTCTATCTGGAGGAGTATCTGAAAGTCTTCGCCGTGGGGATCGCCAAGGCGAAGCGCCCGGAGACCGTCGGGCTCTTTTCCAAATATGTGACCCTGCTGACCCAGGGGGAGATGGATATCCACCGGGGCTACATGGGCAAATTCGCCGTGTCCCGGGAGGAGCTGGACCGCACGCCCCGGGCCCTGGACAACCTCTCCTACACCTCCTATATGCTCCGGGTGGCCTACGAGGAGGGGGAGGCGGAGATCCTGGCCGCCATCCTGGCCTGTGCGTACAGCTATGAGGTCATCGCCAAGACCATGGTGGAGCGCGCGCCCGCCGCCGCGGAGCACCCCTTTTACGGGGAGTGGGTCCGCGGCTACGTCGACCCCCATTACAGCCAGGCCAACGTCCTCCTGCTGGACACGCTGGACGCGCTCACCGAGGGCTACGACGAGGCGCGGCTCCGGCACCTCACCGATATCTTCGTCGCCTGTTCCCGCTACGAGCTGGCCTTTTGGGACCTGGCGTGGAACATGAGCAAATGAGGGGGCGGCGAGGGTGAGACGATGCGTGATTGTCGGCGGGGCGGACATCGCGCGGTATGACCGCGTCCGCGCCCACCTGCGGGAGGACGACTTTTTCATCTGCTGTGACAGCGGCCTGCGGCACCGGGCGGCGTTGGGCGTCGCCCCGGACCTGATCGTGGGCGATTTTGACTCCCACGAGGACCCCCATCTGAACGTGGAGACCATCGTACTGCCCCGCGAAAAGGACGACACCGACACCGTCTTCGCGGTGAAGGAGGCGCTGCGCCGGGGCTTTCAGGACTTCCTGCTGGTGGGGGTGATCGGCGGGCGGCTGGACCACACCCTGGGAAACGTCTCCATCCTGCTGATGCTGGACGCCCAGGGGAAGACCGCGGCGGCGGTGGACGACTTTTCCGAACTGGAGGTGGTCTCCCGCAGGCCCGTGGAGATCGACGGTCGGTACGCCTACTTCTCCCTCCTGAACGTCACCGGCGTCGCCCGGGGGATCACCATCCGAAACGCCAAATACCCCCTGACCGACGCGGAGATCACCTGCGAGTACCAGTACGGCGTCAGCAACGAGGTCCTGCCGGGCCGGACGGCGGAGGTGTCCCTGGAGATCGGACGGCTCCTGCTCATCAAGGTCCTGCCCGACTGAGCCGCCTGGAAGCGGAACGCAAAAAGAGCCGCCTGAGCTCTCACGAGTCCAGGCGGCTCTTTCCGCGTCTCCCCGGCCCCCGCTCTGGTTTTTTCCTCGCTTCCGGGTAAAATAGAGTATCTTTTCTTTTGGAGGCGGTTTGTATGGAAAACAGGCTGAAACCGGCGCACTTGCATCGTTTCGCCGCCCATCTGCGCGGCGAGGAGAAGAGTCCCGGCACGGTGGAGAAATACCTCCGGGACACGGCGGCCTTCGCCGCCCACATGGGCGGCGCGCCGGTCACCAAGGGCGCCGTGGCCGCGTGGCGGGACGGCCTGACCGCCCAGGGCCGCGCCCCGGCCACCGTCAACTCCAAGGTGGCGGCGGTGAACGCCCTGCTGCGGTTCTTGGGCTGGGAGAACTGCCAGGTCAAGGCCCTGCGGCTCCAGCGGCGGGTGTTCCGGGACCAGTCCCGGGAGCTGACCCGCCAGGAGTACGACCGCCTCCTGGCCGCCGCCGGGGACAGGCCCCGGCTGGCCCTGCTCATGGAGACCATCTGCGCCACCGGCATCCGGGTGAGCGAGGTGCGCTATATCACCGTGGAGGCGGCCAGACAGGGCCGGGCGGACATCGCCCTGAAGGGGAAGGTGCGGACCATCCTCCTCCCCGCCAAGCTGTGCCGCAAGCTGCTCAAGTACGCCAGGGCGCGAAAAACCGCCTCCGGCGAGATCTTTCTCACCAGAAGCGGCAGGGGGCTGTCCCGGCGGCAGATCTGGGCGGAGCTGAAGGGCCTGTGCGCGAAGGCGGGGGTGGAGCGCTCCAAGGTGTTCCCCCACAACCTGCGCCACCTGTTCGCCCGGACCTTCTACGCGGCCACCCGGGACATCGCCAAGCTCTCCGACGTGCTGGGGCACTCCTCCATGGAGACCACCCGCATCTACCTCATCTCCACCGGCGCGGAGCACGCCCGGACCCTGGACCGCCTGGGGCTGGTGTCCTAGTCACAGAACGATCATTTTGTCCATAGCGCGCGGGAAGGCCGCTCCTCCGGCAGGGCGGAAGGCGCCGCCGCCGGCCTCCCTGGGGGCAAAAAGAGTACATCAACGGAAGGCTGCGGCGGAGCTGTCCCCGCGGCCTTGCTTTTTCACGCTGTTTTTACGCTGTTTCACGGGATTTCGTGGATTGCGCCTTGACTCTTTCTCTCAATTTGTAGTACAATGACCATGTTTTACTCAGATCAGAGTGCGGTAGTCTGCCCAGGCCTGGACAAAATGATCGTTTTGCCGTAAAAGCCCGCTCCAGAAGGGGCGCGTCGGGCAGGCGCGGAAGGAACCGGACACACCCCCGATCCATTTCTATCCAGATAGGGAGAGATCGTCATGAAAGCTGCGAACAAGAAGGGAAACCGCCGCCTGGCCGCCTGGCGCGCCGGGGTGGGAGCGCGGGCGATGGCGGGCCTGCTGGCCCTGGTGATGACGCTGGGACTGGTGCGTTTCGCCCTGCCCGAGGCCAAGGCCGCGGACGCAAAGGACTATGGGAAAGAGCGGGAGGAGCGAGAAGCGGAATACGCCAAGAAGTTTGACCAAGAAAACCTGGCGTGGAGCACAAAAGGCAAAGACGCCAGCGGGGATACGGTCAACCACGGTGCTTCCGCCCGGACGTATCTGTGCTGGGCAGCGAGCAATAGCACATTTGGCGGGATCGTACACAAGAACTACATCCACGTCTTCGCCTTTGAGGGCGAGACCATCACCTTCGGCTCCAGCGTGGCCAACTCCCTGCTGGATATCGCCGGAACGGGGCTGTTGAGCAAATCTCCCACGGACCAAACAAAGGTGACGCAGCAACTGGGCGCGGGCGCCACGGTGGATATCGTCCTCACCGACCTGGACGGCAACCGCATCCTCTATGATGTGGTCAAGGACGGTAAGGGCCACATCCCCAACTACCAGACTGAGGTGCTGGCCAAGACCATGGAGAGCGTCAGCGGAAATAGCGGAAAAGTTGATGAAACAGAGTACACCTACACTCCCCTCACCTACCCCGTCCACGAGACCGGCGTGTATACCTTCGAGTTCCACTCTCAGGACGGTGTTGGATTTGCCGATGGCAATGGAAATAAAAGAAAACATAAGAACGGTGTGTTTTCCGATGTTGATACAGGGAATCTTGATGGAGTTGACTGCGGCGGCATGGTGGACGCCTGGGACGTCAGCGTGTTCAACGAACAGGGCTACAAGGAGACCGGCCGGGTCTACGCCGACTACCTGGACTTCCAGGAGCAATACGACGTGAACGAGAGCTACTATGTCCTCACCTCGGACAACTACATCTACCGGTGGGACTTTAAAAAGGCCCACCCCTACACCTACAACTTCTTCGCCAACAACCAGGGCCTTCTGGAGAAGGGCACCGACCACATCCTCTACAAGTCGGTCAAGGACTTGAAAAATGACAGTTCGTTCAACAAATTCGGCGTCACCTACACCTACCCCGGCACCCCGGACACGGAGCTGACCAAGAGCTATAAGATCTTCTTTGAGATGCCGGACGAGGATTTGGAGGGGGAGCTGTACAACAAGGCCGTGACCCCGGACCCGGCTACCAACCTGAAGTTTGTGTCCCAGGTCTGGGATGAAAAAACCGGACGATATGTTTCCGGCGCCTACGAGGGCCGGGGCGGCTGGTTCCAGTTCGACGTGGAGAACGCCACCACCGCCACCCTGCGGATAGAGTTCAAGGAAAAAGACGGAGGGAAAAAATATGCCCCGGTGGAGATCACCCAGGTGGTGACCCCCTACTCCACCAATCACTTTTTCTGGGACGGCCGGGACGGCAACGGCGAGATCATCCCCCCGGGCGTATATGAGCCGGAGGACATCTCCTGGACCGTCACCACCAAGGCCGGGGAGATCCACTTCCCCATTGTGGACGTGGAGGATACCGCCGGAGGGTTCACCTTTACCCGGGTGAGTCCTGTTTATAACAAGGACGGCGATCGCCTGGACGCGGATGACGAGCCTGACGGAGCCACGACCAACATCTACACCGCCACCAAGAGCGTCATCTACTACGACAACTCCGCCATCTACTACGGGGAAAAGGTGGCGCGCACCGGCACGCCTGAGAGTGATATCGTCATAGAGAGTGGCAAGCCTAAAATAACGGAACGAGCATACTGGGCGGATAGCACATGGGATGGAAAAAGTAAGAGCACGCAATCCTATGAGGAGGGGGCAGGTCAGTTCTTCCTTTGGAAAGATATTTCCAATACAAACGCATCGGAATACAAGGCGTGGACGGCCCAATACCGTAAGGACAACAACCTCCGCGCCGGCGACCACAGCCACACCAGCAATTACATCCCCTTTTACAATGAGGACGGCAATCCGGCAGGGGAAGCTGAGATCGCGGCGCACAAGGAAATGATCGAATGGCTGGACAGTGCGAAAAACCCGGTCGCCAACACCGGTAATGGTACGAATTACGGTAGCACCTTAACCGTCACCGACTTCGGCATCCAGAACTTCTGGACCTTTGTGCCCGGCCAGCCTGTCACCGCTGATCCCGACTCCATTGGAGACATCACCATTAAGGCGCTTGGCAAAGAGGAGGCGGTGGCCAATATCACCGGCCTGGTGTTCTACGACAACGACGGCGGTAAAACCAGTGGCTTCGACGGCAAATACAATTACAACCAGACCGACATGGACGTGCCCCTCAGCGGTGTGACGGTGAACCTCTACCGCCAGACCGCCGATAACACACCGGAGAGCGGCAAGACCTATTACACCGTCACAGGCGACCACGGCACATGGAAAATCGCGCCGCATACCGGCGCTCTGCCCGGAACAGACACCGTGTATGAACTCGTTGGGCCTGCCGCCACGGATCTGACCGGACACGTCATCTTTGAAAACCTGCTCTATGACGCGAAAGAGGGCACGAAGTTTATCTACGAGGTCAAAAAGACCTATCCCAACTGGGAGCTGACGTCCGGCAAAGTAGGTGGTGCACCGCTGGGCGGCGCTAGTGCGACCTATCCATACGGCAACTACGCCCTTTACGCCTATGATTCGAAAGAAAAGGGCGCCGAGGTCCAGGTCTTCACGCTGGGCGCCGGGGATGGTATGGTCGACCCGGAAAAGAACCTCGCCAACTACAAAAACCACACCGCCACCGCCATCGACGTGGGGTATCACTACACGCCGGTGCAGTCCCTGCGGGCCATCAAGTCCTGGAATGTCACCGGGACGGAGACCAAGGCCCCGGATAACGTGGTCTATGAGCTGAGCTATTACGATAAGACCGAGAAGAAGACTGAGGTCTATGAGGAGCGCTCCCTGTCCTCCATCATGAGTTGGGAGAACATCTGGAACTATCTGCCCAACACCATCAACAGCCACCCGGTCGAGTATTTCATCTCCGCCGAGTACTACCTGATGCCCGGCGCGGACGGCGGCGGCACGCTCTACAAGCACACCTTCGACCTGGACGGCACGGCCTCCGAGCTCACCTACAAGAGCTTTGTGGGCGAGGCCTACTCCCGCGCGCTGACGGCGGAGGAGGTCGCGGGGCTGACGTACAACAGCCAGACCTCCCTCAACGGCGAGGGGGACGAGTGGAAGGAGGCGCCGGACGCCCCCTTCACCGCCGTGCTGGACCGGAACGTGGGCACCGCCGAGACCACCGTCACCATCACCAACTCCGACGACCCCGGCGTCATTGAAATTCTGAAGTACACCGGCTCCGAGGACGCCCACAACTACCTCCCCGGCGCCACCTTCCGTCTGTATGCCGACACGAGCGGCGGAGACAACATCTCTCTGGAACAGATCCAGAAGCTCATCAACGGCGAGGGAGGCGGCCTGGCAGAACTCTCCGCCCTGCAGGTGGGCAGCGGCAGCACCCGGGACAACGGGCGGATGACCTTCTCCGGCCTGGACCCGGAGAAACACTATGTCATCCGGGAGGTCTATCCCCCCGCGGGCTACCGCGCCCGGGAGGTGCTGTACATCGTCCACCCGGCGGCGTGCTATGGCTCTGAGGCGGAGGGTCACTACCACGCGGAAAAGCCCGCGGGCATGGAGGACGACGCCTGGGACACCTGGCAGCTCCAGAACCTCTACTTTGGGGCGGACGACCACGCCCTGGCCGCCATCGCCAACATCCCCGCCAGCGGCGACATGGCCATCCGCAAACAGCTGGTGGGCCGCGCCTGGAACGACAGCGACGCCTTCACCTTCGACATCGCCTTCCGGAATTCCGCGGGGGCCCTCCTGGATACCTCCGCCGGGACGGAGCTGACGCCCAGTGGCAGCAACTATGTGATCTCCGGCTCCTCCGCGGTGCGGATCCCCACGTCGGAGTATACCCTTTTTGACGCGGACGGCGGAAACACTTTGGACGCCGCGCTAAAGACGTTCCTTGCCTCCTTTGACGACAGCAAGGATCTCACCGTCAACAACACCAGCGCCACCGCCGAGGACACCGTCTCCGTCCACGGGATGCAGGATGTGAAGGTCTCCCTGCCCGACACCAAGCAGTCGGTGGCCCTGATCGTCAACGACGAGCTCGAATACGAGGAGGACGGCACGCCCACGCCGGGCCAGGAGCCGACCGACGCTCTGATGAACACCTCCACCGGCGACGAAAAAGGGGAGCAGGCGCCCCATCCTGTCCCCTTCCCCGCCGCGGGCACCTACACCTTCACCGTCAGCGAAAACTGCCCCTCCGAGACGGGGACCACGGACTACACCACCCGGGTCTACACCATCACGGTGCTGGTGACGCGGGTGCTGGACCCCGGGAAGGATGGCGCGATCGCCCTCACCAACTCCTACCTCCGCGCCGACGTGCAGTCCATCTACTATCAGGAGGCGTCCGAGGGCGGGACCAGTGCGGGATATCCCGCAAACTACGAGGGCCGGAAGTACTACGCCGGCGTGGCCCCCACATTTACCAATACGTACCACGTCCAGCCCGCCGTCCAGGCCACCAGCTACGCCATCCAGGTGGACTTCTCCGGGCGGCTGGACGACAAGACCGGCCTGCCTGTCAACAGCGGTACGTCGACTGAGAACTGGCTCGACACGGACCACTTCACCGTCTCCATCACCGGCGACGACGAGGCGACGCAGGCCGCGCTGGAAAACGGCAACATCCACATCGGCGGCCTGCTGCGGGACGAGGGGAATTCCCCCGCCCAAAAAAAGCTCCAATTCAACCAGAAAAACGTCCTGAACGCGAACAACGGTTTGGAGACTGACCAGACCCATCAGAATAGCGAAACCGAGAAGTGGGAGCACCGTTTCGAGTTTGAGGATCTGAACTTCCAGGACATCGTGTTCCCGGTGAAGTGGGTCTTTTCGGAGGCGGCCAACATCGGCAGCGTCACCTATGAAGAGGGCGCCGAGGTTCCGGAAACCACAGAAGACGGCGAGAATATGGTTATCCAGATAACAGAGGAAGAGGCGGGGACGCTGGCAGGCATTGAAGCCGGCAACTATCTGCTGGAGGACGCCACGTACAGAAACGAGCTTGCCGACCATACCAATTTGCTTCACCCGGTAGAGTCCCGCACCGAGGATGTGGTCTATAACCTGACCGTCAAGGAGGAGGTCCCGGAGGAGACGCAGGGCATCACCTATGACCCCGTCTCCTACTCCATGTGCTTCACCCTGAAGGATACCGTGAGCGACACCGCCGCCGACTCGGACGCCAACGGCGTCATTGAGGAGATGGACCTGATCGTCGACAGGCTGGACAAGGAGGGCAACAAGATCGACGATACGGGTGAGCCGATTGAGGATGAGAGTCGGCACTACGCCACCTGCGAGACGGATCAGCAGGTCGTGACCTTCTTTGATGATTGGACAAACCCGGAAACGATCCTCGGCTCGCCAGAGGACGGGGCGGAGACGAAATACCTCCAATACTACATCAACGCCGACCATCTCATCCGGGAGGTGGAGCAGGAGATCACCGCGGACGGAAAGACGCACTACTACGTCTCGTTCGGCACATCCAGGTACGAAGTAGTTGAGGGATGGCACACATTGGATGGGGCGCAAATCGGCTTCCAAGACCTCCTTAAAACGTATACCGTCACCTTCATCGTCAAGAAGGAGGCTCACTCCGGCAACCACACCATGGTGTTCAAGAATGCGTATCAGACCCAGGGCGCCTGGACGCCCACCATCCACAAGTTTGTGGAGGGGCGCGACTGGGGAGACGATGAGACGTTTGATTTCGAGCTTGCCTGCACCGCATGGCCGGGAACCGGGAATACCTATAAGCCGCTGAATGGAGATTCAGAACTCACCATCAGAAAGGCCGCCGGCGCGAACGACAACACCGACAGCTTCGGCCCGGTCACCTTCAACGCCCCGGGGACTTATCGGTTTGCCCTTTCTGAGGCGATAAATTTGCATACCAATGGAAAACTGGAAATTCGTGACGATATCCCCATCACCGTGACCGCCTCGGACGAGGAGCACAACGGCAAGTTGAAGCTCACCGTCACCGGCCTTGGCGGAAGCGCCGACCACGAGGATCGAACGGACGGCGGCGGCACTGACGCGGCCACCTCCACCATCAACTTCGTCAACGCGTACAGCGAGAGCGGCGACTTTGACATCGCCATCGAGAAGACCCTGACGGGCCGCGACTGGGCGAGCGACGACGCATTCAAATTCACGGTCACGCTGGACAC
>CANQMK010000019.1 GCA_947624895.1 uncultured Oscillospiraceae bacterium
GGCAAGGAGACCCACAAGCGCCTGGGCGAGGTCCTCATCTCCACCGGCGTCATCACCGAACAGCAGATGATCGAGGCGCTGGAGATGCAGCTGGGCATCAGCTTCATCGACCTGAGCAAGGCCAAGATCCCCACGGAGCTGGCCCGCCTGGTGCCCAAGAGCTTGGCGAAGAAGCACAGCGTGGTCCCCGTCCAGGTGGTCAAGGACGAGCTGATTTTGGCCATGGCGGACCCCTTGAACTTTATGGCCATCGAGGACGTGCGGGCGGCCACCCGGAAGCGGGTGACCCCCCGGATCGCCACGACGGTGGCGGTGGACCGGGCCATCGCGTCCCTCTACGGGGACGAGGGGGCGGTGAACGCCATCGAGGAGATGGTGGCCGCCGAGGGGCGGCCCGCCGCGGCGACGGCCCAGACCACCCACGACCTGGACGCGGAGAGCCAGTCCGCCCCCACCGTGCGGCTGGTGAACTCCATTTTGGAGCAGGCGGTGACCATGCGGGCCAGCGATATCCACCTGGAGCCCCAGGAGAAGGAGATGCTGGTGCGGATGCGGGTGGACGGCCTGCTGCGGGCGGGGATCACCATCCCCAAGGACCTGCAGGAGCAGGTGATCTCCCGGCTGAAGATCATGAGCGGCATGGATATCGCCGAGCGGCGGGTCCCCCAGGACGGTCGCGTTTCCGTCCGGGTGAAAGGCAGCGAGGTGGACCTGCGTGTCTCCACCCTGCCCACCATCCACGGGGAGAAGGTGGTCATCCGTCTGCTGGACCGGAACGTGCGGCTCCACAAGCCGGAGGACCTGGGCCTGGCCGGGGACGACCTGGCCAAGTACCACACCCTGCTGGAAAACGCCAGCGGCATGGTGCTCATCGTCGGTCCCACCGGTTCGGGCAAATCCTCCACCATGCAGACCATGATCCGCATCCTGAACACGCCGGAGTCCAACGTGGTCACCCTGGAGGACCCGGTGGAGTACCACATCGACCGGGTCAACCAGGTGCAGATCAACGAGAAGACCGGCATGACCTTCGCCAGCGGCCTGCGCTCCATCCTGCGGCAGGACCCGGACGTGATCGCCGTGGGCGAGATCCGGGACGGGGAGACGGCGGAGATCGCCATGCGCTCGGCCATCACGGGACATTTGGTGCTGTCCACCATCCACGCCAACGACACCCTGGCGGGGGTGAACCGTCTGCTGGACATGGGGGTGGAGCCCTACCTGATCGGCGACGCGCTGAAGGGGATGATCTCCCAGCGGCTGGTGCGGCGCATCTGCCCCCAGTGCCGGGAGGAGTACACCGCCAGCGAGGAGGAGCTGCGGTGGCTGGGCCTGCCCCCCCACACGGAGCGGAAGCTCTACAAGGGGAAGGGGTGCCCCCACTGCTACCACACCGGCTACCAGGGCCGGATGGGTGTGTTCGAGGTGCTGGTGCTCAGCCGGAAGGCCAAGATGATGATCTCCGAGGGGCGGCCCAAGGCGGAGCTGATGGCCCTGCTCCAGAAGGAGGACTTCGCCACCCTGCGCCAGAACTGCGTCCGGCTGGTGCTGGAGGGGATCACCACCATCGAAGAAGGAATGCGGACCATCAACTCCACGGAGGAGGTGCCCAATGCTTCCGCTTAACGAACTGATCGCCCAGGCCCGGGAGAGCCGGACCTCGGATATCCACCTCTGCCCCGGTCTGCCCGCCCGGTTCCGGGTGGACGGCGACCTCCAGGACTTCGGCGCGCCGCTGACGGCGGAGGACACGCTGGCCTACGCCCAGGAGATGCTGCCAAATGTGGACCTGTCCGGGGCGGGGGAGTGGGACCTGGCCATCACCTTCCCGGGGCCGGTGCGGTGCCGGGTGAACATCTTCCGCCAGCGGCTGGGGCTGTCGGCGGCCATCCGGCTGCTGTCGGAGCGGATCCCGGACCTGGACGAGTTGGGCCTCCCCCCGGCGGTGAGCAAGATCCCGGACATGAACCGGGGGCTGGTGCTGGTGACGGGGGAGACGGGCTCGGGCAAGTCCACCACCCTGGCGGCCCTGCTGGACCGGGTGAACCACACCAAGCCCTGCCACATCGTCACCATGGAGGACCCCATCGAGTACATCTACACCCCCGACAAGTGCGTCATCAGCCAGCGGGAGGTGGGCCTGCATACGGAGAGCTACGCCAACGGCCTGCGGGCGGTGCTCCGGGAGGACCCGGACGTGATCCTCATCGGGGAGATGCGGGACCTGGACACCATCGAGACGGCGCTCACCGCCGCGGAGACGGGACACCTGGTCTTCGCCACCCTCCACGTGGGCTCGGCGGCGGAGACGGTGGACCGGGTGGTGACGGTGTTCCCCGCCGCCCGGCAGCAGCAGATCCGGCTCCAGCTGTCCACCACGCTGATGGCGGTGCTGTCCCAACAGCTATTGCCCCGGAAGACGTCGGGGCGGGTGTGCGCCTGCGAGCTGATGATGGTCAACCCGGCCATCCGCAACCTCATCCGGGAGGGGAAGACCCCCCAGATCGCCAGCACCCTGTCCACCTCCGCCAGCGACGGGTCGCTGACCATGGACAACTGCATCCTGAACCTCTACCGCAAGCAGGTCATCTCCGCGGAGACGGCCCGCCTGGCCGCCCGGGACCCGGAGGTCATGCGGCGGAACACCATGATGGGCTAAAGGGGGCGGGGGCTTGAACATCTACAAGTACAAGGCCCGCCCCATCGCGGGGGGAAAGAGCGTCAGCGGCGTGCTCCAGGCGTACAGCGAGTTCGAGGCGGTGGAGCAGATCAAGAACCAGTCCCTGGTGGTGGAGAAGATCACCGAGGTGACGGAGAAGCAGGGCATCCACGTGGACCTGAACGAGCCGCTGTGGGTGAGCGAGAAGGTGCTGAGCCTCACCGCCAGCCAGTTCGCCATCATGATCCGGGCGGGCCTGCCCATGAGCCGGGTGGTGGAGCTGATTGCCGAGCAGACCAGCGACAAGCTGATGAAGCGCATCCTCACCGCCTGCGCCGCGGACGTGTCGGCGGGGTACTCCCTGGCCCAGAGCCTGGAGAAGAACGGGCAGAAGATCCCCACCACCTTCATCGAGACGGTGCGGGCGGGGGAGGAGTCGGGCGCGCTGGAGACCTGCTTCCAGCGGCTGAAGACCTACTACGAGAAGTCCAACCGGGTGAAGCGGAAGGTGAAGAGCGCCCTGACCTACCCCATCATCCTGCTGATCATGTCCTTCGTGGTGGTGGGTATCGTGATGGTGGTGCTGGTGCCCACCATGACCTCGATGTTTGAGAACATGGGGGCGGATCTGCCCCTACCCACCCGTATCCTGCTGGCGATCTCCCATTTCTTCACCAACGGTTGGCCCTATCTGATCGTGGGGCTGGTGGTGCTGATCGTGGGCTACAAGCTCTACCGGAAGACCCCCCAGGGGGCGCTGACCATGGGGCGCTTCACCCTGAAGATCCCGGTGATCGGGAAGATCGGCATCATGAACGCCGCCAGCCAGTTCGCCAACACCTTGAGCGTCCTGCTCACCGCGGGCCTGCCCATCACCCAGGTGATCACCATCATCGCCAAGATCATGGACAACGCGGCCATCGCCAAGACGCTGAGCGAGGCGGTGGTGGAGCTGGAGTCGGGCCAGCGGCTGGGGAAGACGCTGGCGGACAACCCGTACCTGCCGCCCATGCTGGTGGAGATGGTGGGAGTGGGGGAGGAGACCGGCGAACTGGAGGAGACCATGGACGTGATCGGCGCCTACTACGACGAGGAGGCGGAGGCCGCCTCCGCCAAGGCGGTGGGGATGCTGGAGCCCATGATGACCATCTTCCTGGGGGTGCTGGTGGGCTTCATTGTCATCGCCATCTACGTGCCCATGTTCACCATGGAAACCATGACGGGCGGGGCCATGTGAGCCGCCCCAGAGGTTTCAATCGCGGAGCCGACCTCTCCGCGTTGGAATAAAAAAACTATTTTAAGGAGGAAGAAACATGAAGAACAAGGTCAAGAACAGAAAGGGCTTCACCCTGGCCGAGCTGCTGGTGGTGCTGGCCATCCTGGCGGTGCTGGTGGCCGTGGCTGTGCCTCTGTTCACCGGTGCCCTCGGTACTGCCAAGCAGACCGCCATCGACGCCAACAAACGCGCCATCCGGTCCGCTGCCGTCACCAAGATTTTGACCGATGACGATGACAGCGTTGCCGATACGGGTCCCTGGTTTGCTCACGCGACCATCGGCGCGGATGGTGAGATGTCTGCCATTACCTTTGGGGCTGGGCCGGAATCGGCACCGACACCCCCGGACGGACCCGATGGCGACTATGTTGTCGAAATCACGGATGTTAGCGTCTAAATTTTAACCACCTCCCACGGGGGGCGCGCCGCGCCCCCCGGCGGGGGAAAAGGGCCAGAGGGAACTCTGACCCTTTTCCCCCGCTCCGGGGCTTCGCCCGGGGCGGGAAAAACCGTAGGAGCCATGCCTATGCCAGCCTATTTCGGCCCATTCCTCACCGGCTATATCCTGTTTTTGGCCTTCGCCCTGGGCGCCAGCCTGGGGAGCTTCCTCGCCTGCGCCGCGGGGCGGCGGGGGCGGGGGGAGGACCCCTGGCGGGGGCGCTCCCACTGCGAGCACTGCGGGCGCGTCCTGGGGGCCCGGGACCTGGTGCCGGTGGTGAGCTGGCTCGTCCTGCGGGGGCGGTGCCGGTCCTGCGGGGCCAAGATCGGGGCGGCGTGCCTGGGGATGGAGTGCCTGTGCGGGGGCGTGTTTTTGTCCATCGTCTGGCGCTTCGGCCTGACGGCGCGGACGGCGGCACTGCTGGTGCTGGCGGCGGCGCTGTGCTACCTGTCGCTGGTGGACCTGCAGACCATGGAGCTGCCGGGGGCGCCGATGCTCCTGGGGGCGGCGGCCTGGGCGGTGGGGCTCCTGGGGGAGCGGTCGCCGGGGGCGCGGCTGGTCCAGGGGATCGCCGGGGCCGCCCTGCTGGGGGGCGGCGTGCTGGCGGTGAGCCTGATCGCCGACAAGGTCATGGGCCGGGAGACCATGGGCGGCGGGGACATCAAGCTGCTGGCCCTGCTGGGGCTGTACACCGGCCCGGCGGCGGGGCTGATGCTGGTGATCCTGGCCTGTGTCATCGGGCTGGTCCTGGCCTTCGCCACCGGGACGGGACGGGGACGGGAGTTCCCCTTCGGGCCGTCCATCGCCCTGGCCGCGTGGCCGACGTTGCTCTTCTCCCAGCAGGTCCTGGAGTGGTACCTGGGGCTCTTCTGAGGGCCGCCCGGGACCGCTGACGATGCTTTTTCCGCGCGGGAGCGCGAGACAAGGAGGGATTCTCCATGGCCCAGGCGCAGCTTGGCGTCGATATCGGGAACCGGGCCGTCCACCTGGTGGTGTGGGACGGCAAGCAGATGAAGAAGTCCATCACCGAGCCGCTCCCGGAGGGGCTGGTGCGGGAGGGACGGGTGGTGTCCGCCGCCGCCATGACCGAGTTCTTCAAGGGGGCGCGGAAGCACCACCGCCTGCCCGCGGGGCGGGTGTCGCTGGTGCTGCACACCCACGAGTGCTTCTGCCGCCGCTTCGACGTGCCCGCCATGACCCACAGCCAGCTGAAGGTGAACCTCTCCTATGAGTTCCGGGACTTCATCACCCAGGAGAAGGAGAAGTACACCTACGACTACGCCGTGCTGGGCCGGATAGAGGCGGAGGAGGGGACCAAGCTGGACCTGATCGCCGCCGCCGTGGCCAAGGAGACGGTGGGGGAGTATGACGACATCCTCCGCCGGGCGGGGTTCCGCCTGCGGGTGGCGGTGCCGGAGGAGATCGCCTACATCAACCTGTTCCGCCGCTTCCCCGGCGAGGGCATCCCGGGCAGCGTGTGCGTGCTGGACCTGGGGCACGCGGCGGTGAGCATCCATATGTTCCAGGACGGCCTGCACCAGAGCGACCGCACCCTGGACTACGGCTGCGCCGCGCTGGATCAGGCCATCGCGGAGCAGTTCAATGTGGCGCCCTATGTGGCGTGTACCTATCGGGAGAGCAACTTCGAGGGGTGCCAGGATATCCCGGCGTGCCGGGAGGTGTACAGCCACATCGCCCTGGAGGTGCTCAAGGCGGTCAACTACTATAATTACAGCAACGCCGAGCGGCCGGTGGAGCAGATCGTCTGCTGGGGCGGCGGCGCGCAGATCGCCCCGCTGGTGGAGACCCTGCGGGAGACTCTGCCGGCGCCGGTGGAGAGCTGGGAGAAGCTGCTGCCGGGGCTGAAGCAGGAGCCCTCCTCCCTCCTGGCCCTGGGCGCGGCTCTGCAGAAGGGGTGATGGCGATGAAAAAGGAGAACAAGGCCGTCGCCTCCAAGACCACCCTCAACCTGGTCTTCCGGGAGCGGAAGTTCATCAAGACCGCCGCGCTGGTGCCGGTGGTGCTGGTCATCGCGCTGTTGGCCGCGCTGGTGGGGAAGTTCGGCGTGGCCGACCGGCTGGCCCAGGTAGCCGCCGCCCAGCGGGAGGTGGACGATATCCAGGCCCAGACGGAGGCCCTGCGGGCGATCTTCGCCGACTATGACGAGGTGGAGGAGCAGTACAACCGCTATACCTATAAGGACTTCGACCGCACCCTGGCCGACCGGATGGACGTGCTGGCGCTGGTGGAGCGTGAAATTTTCCCGGTCTGCCAGGTCCAGCGGATGGCGCTGGCGGAAAAGCGGCTGGACCTGGTCATGGAGGGGTTGACGCTGGAGAATACCTCCGGGCTCATCAACCGGCTGAAGGCGGATAAACTGGTGAGCGAGGTGTTCGTCTCCACCGCCACCACCACCGAGGACAACGGCACGGTCCACCGCACCACGGAGATGACCATCCTCTTGGCGGACGCCGTGGAACAGGAGGCCCAGGGGAAGGAGGCGGACGGCTGATGTTGATGCGGAGCTTCACCAGGCGGGAGAAGATCATGCTCCTGGTGCTGGTGCTGGTCATGTTCGTGGGGCTGTACGTCCTGCTGGTCCACAACCCGGTGAAGGCCAACCTGGCCCGGCTGGAGGAGGAGCGGGAGGACGCGGAGCTGCGGCTCCAGGTGGCCCAGATCCAGGCGCAGAAGTATCGGGAGATGGAGAGCGAGCTGGAGGAGATCTTCGCCATGCCCCAGGACCAGATCACCGTCATGCCCCTCTACGACAACGCTGAGCGGCTGATGGTCCAGCTCAACCACATCTTCGGGGAGCTGGAGTACGACCTGAACTTCTCCGAGGTGGCCTTCCAGGAGAAGGTGGCGGCCAGAGGGGTGCAGTTCACCTTCACCGCCCCGGACTACGACACCGCCCGGAGCATCATCCAGCAGCTCTCCCACACCGGGAACCGGTCGCTGATGAATACGCTGAACATCGCCCCGGCGGAGGAGACGGGGGACGGCGGCTACTCCAACATCAACCTGCGGGGCAGCCGGCGGAACACCCAGGAGGAGACCGAGAATATCCTGGAGGGGCCGCTGACCGTGTCGGGCACCATCACCTTCTATGAGTTCGCCCCCAACGCCGCCACGCCGGAAAAAGGCGGCGCGGCATGAGCGGGGCGGCGGGAAAACTGAAGAGCCGCAGGGGCGTGTCCATCCTCATGGGACTGCTCCTGCTGTTGGTGTGCGCCATGGCGGGGGCCGCCGCCCTCACCGCCGCCGGGTCCAACGCGGGGCGGTACACCCATCTGCGCCAGGACCAGCAGCGGTATCTGGCCGTGGCCTCCGCCGCGCGGCTGGTCCGGGATGAGCTGTGCGCCGGGGAGTACACCGCCTCGGCCACTCTGCGGGAGATCCATACCTACAGCTACGCCCCGCCCAACGAGAGCGGCGGGGGCGGCTACTGGTATGAGGACTGGGACAGCCCCCACTATACCCTGGACCCCGTGGTGGCGAACGGGTACACCGGCTCCTTCGGCCCCTGGCTGGAGGGGCACATGGAGGAGCTGTGCAAGGCCCGGGAGGTCCCGGTGGAGTGGTGGGGCTTGGCCGGGATGAGCCAGCCGAGCGAGCCGGAGGCCCTCAAGCTGACGGGGCTGGGCGTCCAGGCCGAGGACAGCGGGGACGAGGCACTGCTGGACCAGGTGAAGTGGAGCCTGGAGATGGGGCAGGACTACACCATCACCGCCCGCTTCCAGCTAGAGGAAACGGACAGGGCGGGGAACACCGCCGCCTATTACGCCACCACCCTCACCATCCCCGCCCGGGTGGAGACGAAACAGGACATAGAGGATGAGAGCGCCGGCTCCCGGGATGTCACCGCCACCACCCAGAGCGTGACGGTGACCTGGCCCGCGGAGGGCGCGGTCATCCGGCAGGCGTGAGGGGGGCGCGGGATATGCTGAGAAGAAAACTTCGCGCCGCCCGGGGGGAGACCCTGGTGGAGGTGCTGGCGGCGATCCTGGTCTGCGGGCTGGCCATCCTCCTGCTCACCAGCATGATTATGGCGTCCATGGGCATCAACCGGAAGGCCCGGGAGATGGACCGGGGCGCGGACGGCTCCGGCGGGTTCTTCGGCGCGCTGTCGGCGGTGGAGACCCATGTGTTCACCGCCGCCGACCCGGTCTGCCCGGTGACCTTTACCGGCGACGGGCGCGCGCCCATCAACGTGAGCGGCGTGCGGAGCTACACCGGGGGAGAGGGCATCTCCCTCACCGCCTACGGAAAGGGGGCGGGGACGTGAGGACGTGGAAGCGCAGGGCGCGGCGGGGGTTCTCCCTGGCCGAGTGCCTGGTGACGCTGTTGATCTTGTCCCTGATGAGCGCCCTGGCCTGCGGGGGGATCAGCAACGCCCTGCAGAACCGGGTGCAGGCCATCCGGGTGGCGGACGCTCAGACGGTGGCCTCCACCGTGGCCCAGGCGGTGGCCGACCAGCTGCGCTACGGGCAGATCGCCCAGGTGGAGGAGGACGGCGTGGTGCTCTCCAGCGGCACCTACGGCGCGGGGGTCCGGCTGGAGCGGAACGCCCAGGGCCGGGTGGTGGCCCAGCCGGTCACCGCCTCCGGCGGCGGGTACGTCCCCACGGGGGACCCCTACGCCCTGCTGGGGGAGAAGGCGTACAGCAGTCTGGCCCTGGACGGGCTGCGGTTCGAGGCGGACCTGGACGGAGGACAGGTGAAAAGCGTCCGGGTGGAGCTGTCGGTGGACGTCTCCCCGGAGGAGGGGGAGACGGGACACCTGTGGGCCCTGGACTACACCGTGGCGCCCCTGAACGAGCGGGTGGCGAGCCTGTGACGACGGTAGTTTGACACCAAGCCCCGGAGAGCTGTGGATGAGGTGGTTTTCGATGAAAGGGAACGGGAAGAGAGAAAACAGGAAGGGCTTCACCCTGGCGGAGGTGCTGGTGGTGGTGGGCATCCTGGCCGCCCTGACGCTGGTGGCGGTGCCGTCGGTCCTCCACTATCAGCGCACGCTGAAGTACAACGAGCTGGACGACAACGCCCGGGCCATCTTCGTGGCCGCCCAGAACCACCTGACCGCCCTGCGCTCCGCCTCGGCGGAGGCGCTGGCGGTGCCCGCCGCCGGGCGACCGGCGGAGGAGGTGCCCGACGGGGCGGTGGACGGGCTGGAGAGCGGGACGAAGCTGTGGTACGTCTCCACCGACGTGGCCTCGGCGGACCCGGACTGGCTGGTCCTCCCCGGCTCCATTGAGAGCGACCTGGCCAAGGGCTGTTATCTGGTGGAGTTCGACCCGGACTCCGGCGCGGTGTACGGCGTGTTCTTCGCCGAGCGGGACGGGACCCACACCCTGGACGAGGCCGCCTACCAGAAGATCAGTCAGTATACGGACGACGGGAACTCCTGCCGGGTCAAAAAGGGTCGGCAGGCGTTCGCGCGCGCCTCGGGGGGCTTCCCCGTGGGGTACTACGGCGCGGACGGGGCCCTGGACCTGGCCCGTCCGGAGAGCGAGACGCTGCCCAAGCCCACGGTGAAGCTCATCAACGCCGAGGAGTTGGTGCTGGAGATCGGGACGGACGCCGCCTCCTGGTCCTCCACCGTGAAGCAGAGCAACGTGTACCTCAGCGTGACGGTGAGCGACGGGACCACCGCCAAGACCCTGGTGAGCAAGGGGAGCATCCCCAGCGGGTCCTCCGCCACGGTGGTGCTGGACACTTTGAAGACCTCCGGCTATAACCGCAACGAGACCCAGAACGCCGCCGGTTGGACGGTGGGCGGCTCCTTCGCCCAGTGGGCGGAGGGCACGTCCCTCCTCCCGGGGACGGACATCACCGTCACCGCCTCCACCTGGTATCAGCCGGAGGCGGGGGAGGGCGTGGTGGCCCTGCCCCAGACCACTTCGGTGACCACCAACAGCCTCTTCGCCGCCCGGGCGGGGGACACGGTGGAGGTGGCCTATGGCCGACACCTGCAAAATCTGAGCAGCTCCCTGTCCCACCTGGATCCCTCTATCACCGCCGCCCGGCAGGTCCGGGAGATCGACTTCACCAAGACCGGGGACCCCACCACCCACAAGGACGACGTCTACTACTGGATCGATGCCTACCCCGGCAAGAACCTGAGCGCCATCCAAAACACCAACCTGACCAGCTATGACGGCAACAGCCTGGCCATCCGGAACATGAACGCCAGCGGGATGCCTTACGGCGGCCTGTTCGGCAACTTCAGCAAGGGTAGGCTGGCCAACATCGTGCTGGTGGACGCCACGGTGAGCGGTCCCGGCTACGCCGGTGCTCTGGCCGGCGTGGCCGGAAATGGCAGCGCCGCCCCGGAAGTGGTGGTGGACAACTGCCAGGTCTACCTCACCCGGTATACCGACACGCCCAGGATCACGGGGGCCAACGCCGGAGGGCTGGTGGGCCATGCCTGGCATGTGACCATTGAAAATTCCTTCGCCTCCACGGTGGTGAACGGCTCCGCCACCGCAGGCGGCCTGGTGGGGAACAACGATGTTCCCCTCACCATCACCAACAGCTATGCCGCCGGGCACCTCTCCGGCGGCACGGTGGGCGGCCTGGTGGGGTCTCAGATGGCCGCGCAGATGACGGTGCAGAACAGCTACGCCGCCGGGACGGTGGTGAGAGCCACCGCCAAAGCGGGGGGGCTGGTCGGCGCTGTCACCAGCGGAGCTTCGGTGAACATCTCCCGCTCCTACGCGGCGGTGGAGTATGGCCCCGAGGTGCCCGCGGGGAATGTCTGCGGGATCGCCCCCTCTCCCGCCAGGGCCAGCAGTACCTATTACCTGGTGAAGTCCGGGGTGAATGAGTCCGGTGTGGGCACCGCCGTGGCCGACCCGGGGCAGATGCGCAAGTCCCAGGGTCTGGCCCTGGGCAGCGCCTTCGTCGAGGGCGGCGATCCCACGGTGATGGCCAGGCCCTACAACCTGCCCAACACCGCCGAAGACGCCCGGGACCCCAAGCTCTACGCCCCCTATCCCTATCCCACGCTGACGGTGGGGGAGGGTCGGATGTCCCACTACGGCGACTGGCTGGCCTCCGGCGAGACGGCGTTTTTGGCCTACTATGAGCGCTACGCCGACGGGACCTGGGGCGTGGCCTATCCCACCCCCGCCGAGGGCGGGACGGAGACCGTCGCCAGCACCCTCCGGGAGGGCGGGGACGTGTTGGCTGTGGAGGACGGCTACGGCGTGCTCAGCCCCGGCGCTATGAGCGCCCTGCCGGTGGGGACGGACTCGGTGGCTCTGACTGAGACGGACTGCGCCCTCACCGTGGACGACAAGGACTACCGCCTCTACGCCCTGGACGGCGCGTGGACGCTGAGCCACCACGGCTACTGTCAGACCACTGTGGGCGGCCAGAGCGTCTGGTTTGACCCCGACTTCGCCAAGACCGCCACCCTGACGGAGACCACCTCCGCCACGCGCTATCTCGTCCGCTCGGTGCGCCAGCTGGACAACATCGACGACCCGCTCTACACCGGGTCGAACGTGACCTTTGACCAGGACCTGACCATCGACGGCGGGGCCTACGAGGGCGCGGTCTACGGCAAGAGCGCGGGGGACTGGAAGACCTTCCCGGTGCAGTACGCCGAGACCCCCTTCGTCGGGACCCTGGACGGCCACCGGGACAAGGGCTTTATGATCCGAAACCTGTCCATCACCGGGACGACGCGCGCCGGGTTCTTTGGGGAGATCGGCGCGGGGGCCGGTGGGGAGGCCGCGGTGCGGAACCTGGCCCTGGCCTCGGTGAAGGTGAACGCCACGGGCTGGGGTGACGTCTACGCCGGCGGCCTGGCCGGGGTGATCTCCGGCGGCACGGTGAGCAACTCCGGCATCTTCGTGGTGGACGCCGCCGGAGACACCCGGAATGCCCCCTATGAGGACTACCCCGTCACCGGCGAGATCTACGCCAACACCAGCGTGGGCGGCCTGGCCGGGTCGGTCACTGGCGGCAAGGTGAGCAAGTGCTTCGCCGCGGTGAAGGTCACCGGCGCCAACGCCGGGGGCCTGATCGGTCGGCTGACCGGCGGCGAGGTGCGGGACTGCTACGCTGCGGGGCATACGGTGAACGGCGTGTTTAAAGCGCCCACCAACGAAGACAAGTGCGCCAACATCACCGGCAACAACGCCGCCGGCGGCTTTGTGGGCGACTGGACGGCGGGGACCATCGCCGGGACCTGCTATACCACCCTCTCGGTGGACGGTATGTGGAGCAACAAGTGGGGGGCCTTCGCCGGGAGCCATCCCGCCGGGGCTAAGCTGACGGGCAGCTACGCCAAGAGCTACGTCTACCAGGGCGGCGCGTTGAAGAACCCCGTCGACGTGGATGAACTGGGCCTGGATACCAGCAGCGTCTACACCGGGGACAAAGGCCCCGCCAACCCCTATGACAGCTCCCTCTCCGCGGAGTATGACTTCAAGCCCATCCCTGGCCTGGAGCACTACGGAGACTGGTCGCTGAAGAAGCTGCGGGGCCTGGTGGCCTACTATGAGCAGGTGGATCTGTCCCAGGGCAGCGGCGGAGGGCCGAACCTCAAGACGGAGTTCTTCTACTACGAGCGGGAGCAGAGCCCCTCGGGCGGCTATGTGCTCACGGAGAAGGGCACCCTGGACAAGAGCCGCACCGGGCCCCTCTACTCCGACGGCTACGCCTTCCTCAGCCTCAACCAGCTCCACCAGACGGGGCAGGAGAACCAGCCGGTCACCCTGAAGATCGATATCGGCGGCTCGGCCAGCCTGGCGGACATGGAGGAGTATCCCACCACCTACCTGGGCGGCTTCAACGCCGACCTCACCCCCTTTGTGGAGAAGTGGGACGGGAGCAAGCCCTATTACTACGCCTACGGCCTGCCCAACGCTGCCCTGGACGTGGCGGCCAACGCCGACGAGTACTTCCTCCAGTTGAAGGTGGCCGGGCTGGACAGCGAGGCGGAGCAGAGCTCCCTCTGGCTCAACCCCCACTTTGGCCGGACCGCCTACAACGGCTACGGGGAGACCAACCCCAAGGACGGCAACCCCAGGGTGAAGATCCCCGACGGCACGGAAGGCACCATGATCCCCATCCGCTCGGTGCGGCAGTTCAACAATATGCGCAAGTACCCCTCGGATATCGACTGCTGGGTCCAGGAGTTGGAGATGGACGGGGCCCAGTATAAGGGACATGTGGACGTGGACAGCGAGGGGTATCTGACGGTGGGCGGCCTGCGGGTGGCCACCCAGTCCGACGGGACCTGGAGCCCGGTGAAGGCCCCCTCGGCCACCCCCACCACGGCGGACCTGCCCACGTCTTACCGCCTGGAGATCGAGCCCATCACCATGCACTCCAAAAAGGCGGATCAGGCGTCCTTCGGCGGTGCCTATGACGGCGGCGGGTACAGCATCCGCAACTTGAACGTCCGCACGATCACCATCGACTCCAACCAGTATGCCGCCCTGTTCTATCGCCTGTCCGGTTCGGCCACGCTGAAAAACGTCGAGCTGGCGGACAGCGCCATCCTGGGCGTCAGCGCCTCGGGCAGCAACTATACCGGCGGTCTGACGGGCTATACGGAGGGGACGATCCTGAACTGCACCGTGCGGAACTGCACCGTGACGCAGAAGGACGGCAATAACAAGAGCTATGTGGGCGGCCTGGTGGGCTATGCCCGGGGCGGCGAGATCGGCGTGGACAAGGCCGGAACGGCAGGCCCCTGCGCCGCGATCAACTGCGCGGTGGACGGCGGCGCCTCCGACAGCGTGGGCGGCTTTGTGGGCTACGTCCGGGGGGCCACCCTCCAGAACTGCGGCGTCCGGGTGGAGGCCGCCACTGTGGGCGGGGCCAAGAAGACGGCCGCCGACCTCTACGACACTCAGCTGGTCCAGGGCAACAACCAGGTGGGCGGCTTCGTCGGCGGCGTCAAGGAGGGCAAGGTCCAGTACTGCTACGCCGCGGTGAAGGTCAGCGGCGGCCACGCCGGCGGCTTTGGTGGGCTCTTCTCTGGCGGGACGATCGCCAACTGCTACGCCGCCGGGCACACCCGCAACGGGGTGTACGTCGCCAATGACCCCAACGTGGCGGGCAGCCAGGAGGCCGGAGGCTTCCTGGGCGCCTGGAGCGGCGGGACCCTGAGCGGTCTGTGCTACACCACCTGTTCCGCCGCCACGGTCAACGGCACGGTGGATGTGTTCGTCCCGGTCGACGGCAAGACCGCCCCGGCGGGCTGTTATGCCGGCGGGGACGTGATGAAGTCCGGTGTGGCGCAGGACGTCTCCAAGTATAATGTCACCAAAGTGGCGGTCCGGCCCCTGGCGGAGCGGCCCGCGGCGGAGCAGGGGGCCGCTGTCCCCTACGACAAGACCCTGCCTCAGAAGTACAGCCATCAGGCCATTACCCTCCCCAACGGCTCGGCCATGCCCCACTACGGCGATTGGTACCACAAGAAGACCACCGCCAACCGGGAGTGGGTGCAGCAACTGCCCGACTCCAACAGCAGGACCTTTGACAACCTGGAGGTGGCGGCGGACTGGCAGGGTGATACGCTGCACGTGAACTTTGACGTGTTCCACAACTGGGAGTCCGGACAGAACCTCGCCAACGCCGGCGTCTACACCAACGGCGTCTACGCCATCACCACCGACCTGGGCTACCGGCTCATCTTCCGGGTCGTCCCCAACGGCACGGGGGGGTATGACATCAAGGGACTGGACGGCTTTGTCTGGAACAGTGAGCGGGTGGCCATGGACGGCACGGATTACGACGCCAAGCCGGAGGGCGAACAGGACGGCAACTACCACGACACCCTGGACTTCACCATCCCCCTGGAGATGATCCCGCCCCACGTGCGCTATATCTACATCGGCTTCCTGGAGGACGACTATCTGGCAGTGATCGAGCACGACCACAGCGGCACCCTCGACCCCAGGGACCAAGCCGTGAAGCACCTGCCTCTGGATGCCACGGTCACCGTGGATGGCGACTTCACTGACTGGCTGGGCTATGAGCACAAGATCATGGAGTTCCTCCCCGGTGCGGAAGGCACCCCGCTCTATGGACACACCACCGGCTCCTTCCTGGGATATGAGAACAAGGTCTACCTCCATGTCATCAACGAGGACAAGGATGATATTTTCCCATCCTCCAACCTGAACATACCCATTTTCAATTTCAATCTCGTGGCCAAGGGGGAAAACATCCAGGTCAGCACCGCTGAATGGGGATGGAAGCTGACGCAGCAACCCTATCCCACCGTTCCTGGTACGCAGGAATATGTGGTCAGGCAGGAGAAGTGGGATGAGAAGTTGGGTGCGAACAAACAGTATGATATCTTCCACTTCATCCTCTCCGTTACGGAGGATCGACAGGAGTATGAGATGGAGATCGATTTGGACGCCCTGGCCCAGTTTGCCGGGTATGAGAGTGGAGATGTGTTTACCGATGTGACGGCGAACTTCCCCACCCCCTGGGGTTCGCTGGAGGTCATACGCGACCCGAAGAGCTGATCGGACAAAACCAAAAGGCCCCCGGAGACGCGCGGCGTCTCCGGGGGTCCTTTTTTACGCGGGGAAGAAGAGCCGGGTGGCCAGGGCGGCGGAGAAGAAGCCCACGCAGTCGGCGCACAGGGCGGCGGGAATGGCGTAGCGGGTCTTCTTGATGTCCGCCGCGCCGAAGTAGACGGCGATGGTGTAAAAGGTGGTCTCGGTGGAGCCCATCATCACCGCCGCCGTCCGGCCGATGGTGGAGTCGGGGCCGTAGGTGGCGATGATATCCGCCCCCACCCCCAGGGCCGCCGAGCCGCTGATGGGCCGCACCAGCAGGAGGGGGGCGGTCTCCGGCGGGATGCCGAAGCGCAGGAGGAGCGGGGCGGCCCACTGGGCGCACAGCTCCAGAAAACCGGAGGCCCGGAGCATGGCCACCGCCGTCAGCAGGGCGATCAGCGGCGGGACGATCCGGGCCAGCACCCCCAGGCCCCCGGAGGCGCCCTGGACCACCGCGTCGTACACGTCCACCCGCCGGGCCATCCCCCACAGGGCGATCAGGGCGAGCATGGCCGGCATGACCATGTTGAACACAAGGGACATGGCGCGCCCCCCTATGTCCGCCAGACCAGGGACAGGGCCTTGGCCGCCGTCACCCCCGCCAGGATGGACAGGACGGAGGCCAGCCAGGTGGCGGGGAGGATGTCGAAGGGGGTGGCGCAGCCGGCGGCGGAGCGGAGGCTGGCCACGGTGGTGGGGAGGAGCTGGATGGAGGCGGTGTTGCACACCACGAACATACACAGTCCGTCCGAGGCCACCCCCGGCGTGCGCCGGGCCATGAGCCGGGAGGCCTCCAGCCCCAGGGGGGTGGCGGCGTTGCCCAGGCCCAGCAGGTTGGCCGACAGGTTGGCCGACACCGCCGCCATCACCTCCTCGTCCCCGGCGAAGGCGGGGAAGAGCCGCCGGAGGAGGGGCCGCAGGAGACGGGCCAGCCCCTCGCTGAGGCCGGAGCGGCGCATCACCTCCATGACTCCCATCCACAGGCACAGCATCCCCGCCATGGAGAGGCACAGCTCCACCGCCTCCGCCGCCCCCGTCACCGCCGCCGCCGCCACCGCGTCGGCCCGCCCGGTGACCAGGGCGCACAGGAGCGAGACGCAGATCATCCCCACCCAGAGAGCGCTCATGGCCACGGGATCCCCCCCTTTCTTCCGGCTACCCATGGTTATGCGGAAGGGGGCGGCGTTTATCACAAAAATTTTGGTAGATTTTGTATAAAATCATAGGGAAATGGTCATTGACAAATTTCCCCACGATGCGATATAATGCGCTCACTGTCACACCAGATCACTCAGAGGAAGGAGACGCCGGAATGAAGTCAACGGGTATTGTACGCAAGGTGGATGAATTGGGGAGGATCGTGCTGCCGATCGAGCTGCGGCGCACTTTGGATATCGCGGAGAAGGACGCTTTGGAGATCTATGTGGACGAAAACAGCGTGGTGCTGAAGAAGTATCAGCCCGCCTGCGTCTTCTGCGGCGACGCCCGGGACACCAAGAGCTTCCACGGGAAGAACATCTGCGTCAACTGCCTGCGGGAACTGGCCCGGTGAGAGAACGCCCGCTGTGGGGACAAAACAGACGTCCGGCGTCGTGAGACGCCGGACGTTTTTCGCGCTTTTCCTACTTTTCCCGCTCCACCGCCAGGGCGTAGAGGCGGTTGCGGGGGATGTCCAGCTCCTGGGCCACCTGGCGCACCGCCTCCTTGAGGCCCAGGCCGGTCTCCCGCAGGCGGGCCACCCGCTCCAGCGCCTCCTCCGGGGAGGCCGCCGGGGGCGCCTGGGGCGTCGCCCCGGCCACCACCAGCACGAACTCCCCCCGGGGCGGCTCCGCCTGGTACCGGGCCAGGGCCTGGCCCAGGGTGGTGCGGGTCACCTCTTCGTGGAGCTTGGTCAGCTCCCGGCACAGGGCCACCGGGCGGTCCGGGCCGAAGGTCTGGCACAGGTCGGCCAGGGTGGAGGCCAGCTTGTGGGGGGCCTCGTAGAAGATCATGGTGCGCGCCTCCCGCTCCAGGCTCTTCAGGTGGTCCCGGCGGTTTTTCTTGTTCATGGCCAAAAAGCCCTCAAAGGTGAAGCGGCCAGTGGGCAGGCCGGAGACGGACAGGGCGGTGGTGAGGGCGCAGGGGCCGGGCAGGGCGGTGACGGGGACGCCGTGGGCCACGCACAGGGCCACCAGCTCCTCCCCGGGGTCGCTCACCGCGGGGGTGCCCGCGTCGGAGACCAGGGCGCAGTTCTCCCCGGCCAGCAGACGCCGGAGGATGGCCTGGCCCCCCGCCTGGGTGTTGTGGCGGTAGTAGGCCACCAGGGGCTTTTTGATCCCAAAGTGGTTCAGGAGTTTTAACGTGACCCGGGTGTCCTCCGCGGCCACGAAATCCGCCGCCCCCAGGGTCTCCACCGCCCGGGGGGAGAGGTCCCCCAGGTTGCCGATGGGGGTGGGGACGAGATACAGCGTTCCGCTCATAGGCCCCTCCTTCCTGGTCGTGGTGAGAACAGTATAGCAAATTCCCGGCCTTTTGTCGAGAAGGGCGTTGCCTTTTTCTGAAAGAGCTTATATAATAGAACACAATGTGGGATGCTCCGGCCAGGCCGGGGAGAAGGAGGAAGTTATGCTGAAGTTGTTACAGCTTTTGGAGGAGGACTGCACCCTCACCAACGACCAGTTGGCCGCCATGGTGGGCATGACCGCCCAGGAGGTGGAGGCCCAGCGCCGCCAGATGGAGGAGGACCGGCTCATCCTGGGCTACAAGGCCATCGTGGACTGGGACCGCACCCAGCGGGAGGCGGTCACCGCCCTCATCGAGGTGAAGGTCACCCCCCACCGGGGGGAGGGCTTTGGCCGGGTGGCCCAGCGCATCTATCAGTACGACGAGGTGGAGAGCGTCTACCTCATGTCGGGGGCCTATGACCTCACCGTCATCATCTCGGGCCGCACCCTGAAGGAGGTGGCCCAGTTCGTGGCCGAAAAGCTGGCCACCATCGAGGACGTGACCGGCACCGCCACCCACTTCATCCTGAAGAAGTACAAGGAGAAGCACCTGATCTTTGAGAAGCAGGAGGAGCAGGAAGAGAGGTTCGTGTTTGAATGATAGACTATGAGAAGATCCTGTGCGGGAGGGTGCGGGACATCCACCCCTCCGGCATACGGAAGTATTTTGACCTCCTCCAGGGGATGGAGGGAGGCATCTCCCTGGGCATCGGGGAGCCGGACTTCCAGACCCCCTGGCACATCCGGGACGCGGGCATCTACTCCCTGGAGAAGGGGTTCACCAAGTACACCCCAAACGCGGGCCTGTCCGACCTGCGGGGGGCCATCTCCGCTTACCTCAAGCGCCGGTTCGACCTGGACTACGCCCCCAATGGCCAGATATTGGTCACCGTGGGGGGGAGCGAGGGGCTGGACCTGGCCTTCCGGTGCCTGCTGGAGCCGGGGGATGAGGTGATCGTCCCCGCGCCGTCCTTCGTGTGCTACGGGCCGCTGGTGTCCATGCTCCACGGGACGCCGGTGATGGTGGAGACCCGGGCGGAGGATGAGTTCCGCCTCACCGCCGACCAGCTCCGGGCGGCCATCACCCCCAGGACCCGGGCAGTGGTGCTGCCCTTCCCCAACAACCCCACTGGCGGAGTCATGGGACGGGAGGACCTGGAGGCCCTGGCGGAGGTCCTGCGGGGGACGGATATCATGGTGATCTCCGACGAGATCTACGCCGAGCTCACCTACGGCCAGCGCCACGTGTCCATGGCGAATATCCCGGATATGAAGGAGCGGGTCATCGTCATCAACGGCTTCTCCAAGGCCTACTCCATGACCGGCTGGCGGCTGGGCTACGCCTGCGGGCCCAAGCCCGTCATCGCCGCCATGACCAAGCTCCACCAGTACGCCATCATGTCCGCCCCCACCACCAGCCAGTACGCCGCCATCGAGGCCATGAACAGCGGCGACGGGGACATCGAGGCCATGCGGGAGGAGTACGACGGGCGGCGGCGGTTTTTGGTGGACGGTTTTCGCAAGCTGGGGCTGGACTGCTTCGAGCCCCGGGGCGCGTTTTACACCTTCCCCTGCATCCGCTCCACCGGCCTGACCAGCGAGGAGTTCTGCGACCGCTTCCTGGCCGCGGAGCGGGTGGCGGTGATCCCCGGCTCCGCCTTCGGACCCGGGGGCGAGGGGTATGTGCGGGCGTGCTACGCCGCGTCCATGCACGACCTGGCCGAGGCGCTGGCCCGGCTGGAGCGGTTCTTGAAGAGCATCTGACAGAAAGGCGGGAACGGTATGAATATCGTATGTCTGGACATGGAAGGGGTGCTGGTGCCGGAGATCTGGATCGCCTTCTCCCAGGCCAGCGGCATCCCCGAGCTGAAGCGCACCACCCGGGACGAGCCGGACTACAACAAGCTGATGAACTGGCGGCTGGGCATTTTGAAGGAGCACGGCCTGGGCCTGCGGGAGATCCAGGCCACCATCGCCACCATCGACCCCCTCCCCGGGGCGAAGGAATTTCTGGACGAGCTGCGGACCCTCACCCAGGTGGTCATTCTGAGCGACACCTTTGAGCAGTTCGCCAAGCCCCTCATGGAGAAGCTGAACTGGCCCACCATCTTCTGCAACACCCTGGAGGTGGCCCCGGACGGGACCATCACCGGCTACAAGATGCGCTGTGCCCAGTCCAAGCTGACCACGGTGAAGGCCCTCCAGTCCATGGGCTTTGACACCATCGCCGCCGGGGACAGCTTCAACGACCTGGGTATGATCCAGGCCAGTAAGGCCGGGTTCCTGTTCAAGAGCACCGACCAGATCAAGGCCGACCACCCGGAGCTGCCCGCC
Source organism: uncultured Oscillospiraceae bacterium (assembly GCA_947624895.1). GTDB lineage: Bacteria > Bacillota > Clostridia > Oscillospirales > Oscillospiraceae > MGBC124762. Next base: position 20,728 of record CANQMK010000019.1, read on the forward strand.
TATGAGGAGTTCGACGAACTGCTGAGCGCCATCCGGGGTGTCCTTTGATGGACGCCCCCTTTGACGCCCTGGGCTTCGGCCCGGGGGAGATCCTGATCCCCCAGCCGGACGTTGACTGGCCCCGCTGGAGCGTGGTGGCCTGCGACCAGTACACCTCCCAGCCCGACTACTGGGCCCGGGTGGAGGCGCGGGTGGGGGAGGCCCCCTCCGCCCTCCGGCTCATCCTGCCGGAGAGCCGTCTGGCGGAGCCGGATGTAGAGGCGCGGATTGAGGCCATCCACGCCGCTATGGAGGACTACCTCTCCCGCGGCGTTCTCCGGGACCTGGGCCCCAGCCTGATCTATGTGGAGCGGACGCTGGGGGCGGGAAAGACCCGCCGGGGGCTGGTGGGACAGATCGACCTGGAGCGGTACGACTTCCGCCCCGGGGCGGACTCCCTCATCCGGGCCACCGAGGGCACCGTGCTGGAGCGCATCCCGCCCCGGGTGAAGGTTCGGCATGGGGCGGCATTGGAGCTGCCCCACGTGATGCTCCTGGCCGACGACCCGGAGCGCGGGGTGATCGAGCCCCTGGCCGACCAGACCGGGGAGATGGAGGCCCTCTACGACTTCGAGCTGATGGAGGCGGGGGGGCGCCTCAAGGGCTGGAAGCTGACCCCGGCCCAGACCGGGGCGGTGGGGGAGGCCCTGTCCGCCCTGGCCCGGCCCGAGGTGTTCCAGGCGCGCTACCATGCCCCCGGCAAGCCAACCCTGCTCTTCGCCGTGGGGGACGGGAACCACTCCCTGGCCACCGCCAAGACCTGCTGCGAGCGG
>CANQMK010000020.1 GCA_947624895.1 uncultured Oscillospiraceae bacterium
TTTCATGTCCGATACCTCCTGTTTGGAGAAGTTGTCCCTATTATAACGCCTGGGGCGGCGATTTTCAACCCGGGAATATCCCGTCAGGCCGCCGGGGGAGCGGCGACTTCCTCCCGCCAGCTCTCGCCGGTGGCGTAGTCGATGGCCACGCCGGGCTGGGCGTTGTAGATGTAGACGCAAAAGCGCACCCCTTCTCCCCCGTCCTCCACCGACAGCGCCTCCAGCAGTACCCCCCGGGCCACCAGCTCCTCCCCCGCAAAGACGGGGGTGGCCCGGTAGAGGACGTGGTTGCCCGTCTCCCGCACATAGTCCGCCACCTGGTCCTCCCAGGGCAACATCCCCCGGGTGTTGCAGAAGCGGGTGCCGGTGATGAGGTTTTTCTCGTTGGCGTTCTCCCCGGTCAGCTGGTAGCCGATGAGGTGACAGCGGTTGTAGAGGTACTTCCCCTCCACCAGGTCGTCATAGCGGACGGTGTGCCAGCCCGAGGGGCGGATCATGCCGATCTCCCCCCGGGGCTGGGTAGGCATCAGGTCCCGGCCCACGCAGGCGTAGGCCGGGCCGCACCGGCCCAGGGCGTCCAGGTCGCTGTACCGCTCAAAGCTCTGGTCGGTCCGCTCCTCCTGGGTGAAATAGGGCGTGCCGCCGTTGAGTTCCACCCAGGGCTCCCCCTGAAAGGCCGGGATGGCGGCCAGGTCGAAGGGGGTCATCTGAACGGAGGGCTGGGGGGCCAGCAGGGCGGCGAGCTGAGCGAACTCCTGGGGAAACAGGACGGCGCAAAGAGCGGCCAGGGCGGTCAAAACCCCCGCCAGCAGACCCAAAAGCCGCTTCCGCCGACCTTCCATGCCGTCTCCCCCCCTCTCTCCGCCGCCGCTATGCAGCATGATCTGTATAATAGCCGCTCTGCGGCTATTATACCACAGCCGCGTCAGCGGCGTTGTGGTATATGCAGCATAATCTGTATCATAGCCGCTCTGCGGCTATGATACCATATCCGTGTCCACAGGAAGACCCCACTTTTCTCCAAATCGTTCCCTTTCTATTTTTTACAAAAAAGGGCTGTTCATTTTGGGAAAAGTCTGCTATACTATACAAAGAGCCTTGGCGCTCTACCATACGAAAGGAGTCCTTGCCTGTGAGCCTACATATTGAAAATGAAGCCGCCCGGTGTCTGGGCTGTAAGGTCCCCCAGTGCCAGAAGGGTTGTCCCGTCAGCACCCCCATCCCCCAGGTCATCGGTCTTTTCAAGGAGCAGAAGATCATGGAGGCGGGGAAGGTCCTGTTTGAGAATAACCCCCTGAGCTTTATGTGCGCCACCGTCTGCGACCACGGCTCCCAGTGCTACGGCCACTGCGTGCTGGGCAAAAAGGGCATCCCGGTGCAGTTTTTTGAGATCGAAAAATTCGTCTCCGACACCTATCTGGCCCGGATGCAGTACGAGCGTGAGCCCTCCAACGGCAAGAGCGTGGCCGTCATCGGCTGCGGCCCCGCCGGGATGACGGCGGCCATCGTCCTGGCCAAGAACGGCTACGACGTGACCATCTTCGAGAGCAAGGACATGATCGGCGGCATGACCCAGTACGGCATCCCGGAGTTCCGCCTGGGCCACCCGGTCTTCGTCCGCTACAAAAAGCTGCTGCTCAGCCTGGGCATCAAGGTCCGGCCCAACACCACCATCGGCGGCGCGCTGAAGATCGAGGACCTGTTCCGGGACGGCTACTCCTCCATCTTTGTGGGCACCGGCGCCTGGCGGCCCCGCACCCTGAACATCCAGGGGGAGAGCCTGGCCCACGTCCACTACGGTATCTCCTACCTGGAAAACCCCTCCCACCACGACCTGGGCGCCCACGTGGTCATCATCGGCATGGGCAACGTGGCCATGGACGTAGCCCGCACCGCCTTCCGGGGCGGGGCCCAGACCGTCACCCTGGTGTCCAACAGCCTCCACGCCACCGCCAGCGAGCACGAGATGGACTACACCCGCCTGGACGGGGCGGAGTTCGTCTACGGCAAGTCGGTCACCCGCATCACCGAGAAGGGCCCCATGTTCCGCACCGTCCTCTTTGACGAGGAGGGCAACGCCACCGGCTTTGCCGACGACGAGGCGCTCATGCCCGCCACCTCGGTGGTCATCGCCGTGAGCCAGATGCCCAAGGACAAGCTCATCCAGTCCACCTACCACCTGGAGGGCAACGACCGGGGCCTGCTGGTGGTGGACGAGAACTCCATGACCACCCGGGAGGGCGTCTTCGCCGCCGGGGACGTGGTCACCGGGCCCAAGACGGTGGTCCACGCCGTGGCCGGCGCGAAAAAGGCCGCCGAGGCCATGATGCGCTACATGGAGCAGAACGGGTAAACGCCCCGGCTGCGGGGCAAAACCAGCCGCAAGTCATGGGGCGCGTACTTGATAAGCAAAAAAGGGCGGAGCGCACCATGCGCCCCGCCCTGATTTTATCCGCCTATTTCCCGGGGAATCTCAGCCGTTTTCCGGCGGCCACGTCTACCCCGGCCCCCACGTCAGGGGCAAACTCCCCCCGGGGCCGTGGGTGTGGACTACGGCTCCGCCGGGATACCAGTCCACCCCCGTGATGGCGGCGTCCGCCAACGCGTGGGTCCGCTCCAAAAGCCGCTCCTCTCCCTCCGGCGAGATCAGGACAAAATCCCACCCCGACGCGCCGCGGGGCTCATTTTCCCTCCACCGGCGGACCTCCAGCGTCAGCTCGGCGTCCGGGGCCGGATAGGCGGTGGTTTTCGTGTAGACCCGCGTCTCACCCTGGTCCCGGATGACCCACAGCGCCAGGCCAAGGAGCAGACCGCCCGCCAGCAGTATCATCAAAATGGCGCAGAAGCCGCGCGCCGAGAGGATAGATCTTTCAAACCTTCCGTTCCCCGTCCCGTCCATGCAACTCCTCCCTCCGCCGCTGATATCATCTCAGTGACGACATCATAACAATTTTTACAAAGCATTTCAAGCGCCGAAGAAAGCCGCGCCAAATTACTCTGGCTCTGCATTCATTCCATATAACGAATTTCGACAAGAAAATGCAACACCCAAATCACGACAAACAATGTGCCCTTTTGGGCACAAAAGAGCGCCCCCGGGTGGGCCCGGGGCGCGGGGTTATTTTGTGAAGGTCACGCGGTGGAAGAGGACGTGGCCGCCGGGGTTGTTGTAGAGGTTGCGGGCGAAGAGGGCGGGGCGGGCGGCGGACCAGGCGGAGGGGGCGGCGGGAAAGGTCCCGGGGAGGGGTCGCTCCGCCCCGTCGGCGTCCAGATAGCCATAGGTGACGCCGCCCTCCGCCATGTGGAGGCGCAGGGTGGCCGTGTCCCGGGGCCAGGGGGCGGAGAAGGTCAGCGTCTCCTCCGCCCGCCCCTCCGGCGTCCGCTCCGTCACCGTCCCCCGGTAGAGGCGCAGCTCGTACCCCGCCGCCCCCCGGTGGAGGGACAGGGCGCTGTACTGGTGGCCCAGAAGGGCGATTCCCGCCTCGTCCCCCGGCCCCTCCGCCGCCAGGGTCACCGGGACTTCCATGGTGTAGCACCAGTCCCGCCCCATCTGGGACAGGACGTTGGGCAGATACCACAGCAGGCTCTCCCCCCGGGGGCAGGGCAGGATGTCCAGGCGCAGGCCCCGCGCCACCTGATACCACGCCGCCTGGGGGTTCCCCTGCCACTGCCAGGGAAAGTCCAGGCCGGGGCCGGGAAAATCGTCCTCCTCCGGGGCGAAGTCCGCCCCCTGAAGGGGCAGCGGCACCGGCCAGCGGGCCACCGGCTCCCCCGCCCCGACCGGGCCCTGGCCCATCACCGGCCAGCCGTCCTGCCAGGCCATGGGCTGGAGGTGGAGCACCCGGCCATAGATCCCCCGGTCCTGGAAGTGGAAGAACCAATCCCGGCCGTCGGGGGTGTCCACCCAGGCCCCCTGGTGGGGGCCGTTCACCGCCGTGCCGCCCTGACGCAGGACCACCCGGTCCTCATAGGGTCCCCAGAGGGACCGGGCGCGCAAAACGGTCTGCCAGCCGGTCCCCACTCCGCCGGCGGGGGCGAAGATGTAGTACCACCCCGCCCGCTTGTAGAGCTTGGGGCCCTCCAGGGTGGGGTGCTTTTCCGGGTAGCAGTAGACGGCGGTGCCCCCGTCCAGCAGACGGGAGGCGTCGGGGGCCATCCGGCACAGGTCCAGGCGGTGCTGGATCCCACAGCGGCTGCGGGCAAAGGCGTGGACCAGGTAGGCCGACCCGTCCTCGTCCCAGAAGGGGCAGGGGTCGATCCACCCCTTGCCCGCCCACAGACAGCGCAGGGGGCCCCAGGGACCGGCGGGGTCGTCGGCGGTGGTGACGAAGATCCCCTCGTCGGGCAGGGGGACAAAGACGTAAAAGCGCCCGTCATGATAGCGAATGGCGGGGGCCCAGGTCCCCGCGCCGTGGGCGGGGAGGGCGTAGCGGGCAAAGGGCAGAGAGGGCACGCACCAGGCGATCTGCCGCCAGTGGAGCAGGTCCCGGGAGTGGAGCAGGGGCACCCCGGGGAGGTAGGTGAAGGAGGAGGCCACCAGGTAGTAGTCCTCCCCCACCCGGATCACGTCCGGGTCGCTCAGGTCCATCCGCAGGATGGGGTTTTCATACTCCGCCGACCCCGGCGGGGCGCAGTCATACAGTCCCATTCTCCGACCCTCCTCACACCTCGACCGCACGGCCCAGGGCAAAGAACCACAGGACCTTCCGGTCCACGGGCCGCTCCAACAGGGTGGACAGGGCGGCGGCGTAGGCCTCCAACTGGGGGCGGTACTCCTCCGCCCGGTCGGCTACGGTGTCCTGGGTGACCCGGTCGCTCTTGAAGTCCACCACCACCAGGCCGCCGGGGGTGTCGAAGAAGCAGTCCACCACCCCTTGGAGCAGGACCTCCTCTCCCGGCGGGAGCTGGGGCCAGAATTTCTCCGCCGGGGCCAGAAGGGAGAATTTGAACTCCCGGTGCAGGCCCCCCCCCGCCGCCAGCGCCTCCCGGCCCAGCGGGGAGCGGAAGAAGGTCAGGAACACCGCCGGGTCCACCGCCCGCCGCTGCTGGGGGGTGATGAACGCCTGGGCCTGGAGTCGGTCCAGCTCCTCCTCCAGCGCCTCCGGGCTCCCCGCCTTTCCGTAGTCCAGGTATTGCATCACCAGGTGGTGGGCGGTGCCCCGCTCGCTGGGGGTGAGGCCCCGCTCCAGGGCGAAGTCGGGGCGGCGGAAGACGGAGGCTCTGGGGGTAGGCGGGGCCTCCTCCCCCACCTCCCCGTCCAGGGTCCGGCCCTTGAGCTGGGTGGCGGTGAGCTTGGAGGGCAAGGCGGTGGCCTCCTCCCACGGGTAGACCCAGGTGTAGTCGGGCACCTGGACGGGCTGGGCCTGGGGGAGGTCGGTCACCGTGCCCGTCCGGGTCGGACGGGTCTGGAAGGCCGCCCCGTCGTGGAAGGCGATCTCCCAGGGCCGTCCAAACGCCGCCCCGGCGGGGGGCGTGTGGACGAGGGGCAGACCGAGGCGGATCGCCCCCGCCTCCGGCCTGGACAGGGCGGCGCAGAGCACCCAGTGGCCGGGGGTGGCCATGTGGGTCAGCGCCTGGGGCTGGACGGGCAGCTCCGCCTGCTCCATCAGGTGCTCGATCTCCCGCTGGGTGTTCCGCATGGCGCAGGTGAGGATCAGCTTCTCCCGGGCCCGCGTGAGGGCCACGTACAGCAGCCGCAGTTCCTCGCTGAGCATCTCCTCCTCCAGCTTGGCCGCCACCGCCCAGCGGCACAGGGTGGGGTAGCGGATAAGCCGCTGGGTGTCCAGGCCCTGGGGACCCAGACCCAGGTCCCGATGGAAGAGCATAGGCTGGCGGGAGTCGGCGTGGTTGAACCGCTTGCCCAGGCCCGCCACCACTACGATGGGGAACTCCAGGCCCTTGGCGCGGTGGATGGACAGGATCCGCACCCCTCCGCCGCTCCCCCCGGAGGGGACGGGGAAGCTCTCCCCCTCCTCCCGGCGGCGGCGCAGGTGCTCCAGAAAGCTGAACAGGCCCTTGTGGCCGGTGGCGTCGAACTGCTTGGCACAGCTGTGGAGGGCCAGCAGGTTTTCCCGCCGGGCGGCGCCGCCGGGCATGGAGGCGTAGAGAGACAGGAGACCGGTGCGGCAGTAGACCTCCCAGATCAGCTCATAGCTCCGGGCGTCCCGGGCCAGCTCCCGGAGGGCCTGAAGGTCACGCAGGAACTCCTGGCAGTCCTCTCCCCCGTCCGCCACCAGCGCGTCGTAGAAGCACCCCTCCTCCCGCTGTCCGCCCAGCTGGGCCAGGCGGTCGGGGGTAAAGCGGTAGAGGGGGGAGCGGAGGACGGCGATGAGGGGCACGTCCTGGCGGGGGTTGTCCAGAATTTCCAGGTAGGACAGGGCCACCGAGACCTCCGGGGTGTCGAAGAAGTCCTCGCCCCCCTCGCTGGCCCAGGGGATGTCCAACTCCCGGAGGGCCTGGACGTACCGCCCCAGGGAGGGCCCCGGCGAGCGCAGGAGGATCGCCATATCCCCCGGCTCCGCCCGCCGCTCGCCCCCCTGGCCGTCCGGGATGGAAAAGCCCTGGGCCAACAGGTCGTGGAGCCGACGGGCCACGAACCGGGGCTCGATCATGGCCCGGTCGGACTCCAGGTCGACGTCGTCGCTTTCCAACAGGTGGAGCTCGCAGGCGCAGTCCTCCCGCTCCGGGGCGGGAAGGCCCTGGCGCAGGGCCTCCTCCGGGCCGTAGTCCAGCTCCCCCAAGTCCCGGCTCATCAGGTTCGCGAAGAGGTAGTTCACGCAGTCGATGATCTCCCCCCGACAGCGGAAGTTCTCTCCCAGAATGACCCGCCTCCCCTGGCCGGACGCCGCGGTCTCCGCGGGGGGATAGGCGCGGTACTTGTCCAGAAAGATGGTGGGATCGGCCAGGCGGAAGCGGTAGATGGACTGCTTTACGTCCCCCACCATAAAGAGGTTCCCCCGCGCCCGGGTCAGGGCGTGGAAAATGGCGTTTTGTACCTGGTTGGTGTCCTGGTACTCGTCCACCATCACCTCCGCAAACCCCTCGGCGCACGCCTGGGCCGCCTGGGGATAGCCCTCCAACAGCCGGAGGGCCTTGTGCTCCAGGTCGTTGAAGTCCAGCACGCCCCGCTTGGCCTTGTTTTTCTCGTAGGCCTCCGATAGCTCCCCCACCAGCCCCAGCAGGGCCTGGGCCGCCGGGGCCACCGCCTCCATCTGAGCCAGGAGGTGCGCGCTGTCATAGGCCAGCGGCTCCAGGGCCTTGGCGAGCTGGCTCTTGCACCGCTCCCGCAGGGCCTTCACCCGGTCGGCCAGGGCGGGGTCGGCACACTTGGCGCTGGAGCCCAGGCGCTGGAACTCCGGCACGACGGCGTCCTTCCACCCCTTGGCCTGGGCCAGACAGGCCAGGTCCTCCACCGTCTTTTCCAGACTGTCGCAGTAGGCGTCCACTCCAGTCCGGCACTCCTCCAGCAGCGGGGCCAGCTGCCCGTGCCAGTACGCCGCCAAGCTCCGGATCCGCTCTAAGAGGTAGGCGCCCCAAGGGGTCTGAGCGACATCGGAGACGCCGGTCAGGTCAAAGGCGGCGGCCTGATCCCGCAGCCAACTCGCCGGGTCCGGGTGGCTCTGGAGCTTGGCGTAGATCTCCAGGACCATGTTCCGCAGGGGCAAATCGTCCCGCCCTGCGGAGAAGATGTCCAGAAGCAGGGCAAAGGTCTCATCCGGGGCGTCGTAGCGGCGCTCCAGAAGCTCCTCCGCGGTCTCCTGGAGGAGCAGACGGGCCTCCATCTCGTCCATGAGGCGGTAGTCGCTCTCCAGGTCCAGCAGATAGCCCCACTGGCGCAGAAGGTCGCCGCAGTAGGCGTGGATGGTGGAGATGTGGGCCTGGTAGACCAGGGTCAACTGCCGCCGGAGGTGGCGGTTCCCCGGCTCCTGGGCCAGGGCGCGGGACAGCTCCTCCCCGATCCGGCCCCGCAGCTCGGCGGCGGCGGCGTTGGTGAAGGTGATGACCAGGAAGCGGTCTACATCCTCTCCCCCGCGCACCCGGTCCATCAGGCGCTCTACCAGCACCCGCGTCTTCCCCGCCCCGGCGGCGGCGGAGACCAACAGCGGCCCGCCGGTGTTCTCCACCGCCTGGCGCTGGGCCCGTGTCAGCTCAACGGCCATCTCCATCCCCTCCCTCCAAGGCATCCCAGAACGCCTGGGCGTCCATCTTGCTCCGTCGGCGGAGGCGGTCTCCCCCCACCCCCTCTTCAAACTGACAGGCGGAGTGGTAGGGACACCACAGGCAGGCGTTCTCCTCCTCCCCCCGCCAATAGGGGTCGGCGGCCACGGTGCCCGCCTTCAGCTCCTGGGCCACCTGCTCCAGGACCCGGTCCACATGGGCGGCCAGCTTGCCCAGCTGTTCCAGGCTGGCCAGGCTCTCGGAGCGGAAGGTGCCGTCCTTTCGCACGCGGATGGGCAGAAAGCGGTTTCGCTCCCCCGGCGTCTCCATGGCCTCCACCACCTCCGGCTCCCCCAGCAGAAGGCCCTGGCGGGTGAGGGCCTTGTCCACCTGGGCCAGACGCTCCTCCTCGCTCATGTCCCAGCTCCCCACGGCGATCGCCTCCCGGGCGGGGATATACAGCACCCCCGCCGGAACGATCTCCCTGCCGAAGTATTCCCTGCCCTTGTCCTTCAGGGTAAAGAGGTAGAGGAGCATCTGAAGGCCGATCCCGTTGAAAATATCTGTAAAGTCAAATGCCTTGCGGCCTGTTTTGTAGTCCACCACCCGGAGATAGAGCTTTCCGTCGTGCTCCCAGCCGTCCACCCGGTCCACAAAGCCACTGAGGCTGACGGTGAAACCGTCCAGGTCCAGCTCTACGGGTGGCAAGTCTTTCCCCTTGCCAAAGCCCAGCTCAAAGGCGATGGGGGTGAAGTCGCTGCGGCGCAGCTCGTCGGTGACATTTTCCACCACCCGCTCCACCGTGGACCACAGTCGGCGGAAGAGATAGGCGAAGCGGGGCGTCTTGTCCTCCAGGCCGCCCAGGTCCTCCGCCAGATACCGCTCCATGGCCTGACGGGTGAGCCTGCGGGTCTCCTCCGCCGTCATGGACTTGTCCCAGGCGCCCAGGACCTCCTCCAGCACGGCGTGGACAAAGGTGCCGTACTGGGGGGCGTCAAAGCCGGAGCGCTGGCGGGGCTGGGCCTTCAGGCCATAGCGCATGAAGTAGGAGAAGTGGCAGGAGCGGTAGAGGTCCAGGCGGGAGGCGGACATGGGGGCCCGGTGACCGTAGAGGGCGGTCACCCCCGCCGGGGACAGACTGCCCCGCTCCCGGCGCAGGGCCTCCTCCAGCCGCGCCACCCGGGGGGCGAGTTGGGGGATCCGGGCCAGGGCCGCCCGCACCTCCGGGTGGGTGGCGGCCAGCTCCATGGCGGGGGCGGGGGCGGCCAGACGGGGGTCCTGGGCGGGGTCCACATAGCTCAGGCGGACTTGGGGGAACAGGGTGAGGACCCGGTGGATGAGAAAGGCCGGGCGGGCCTCCTCCCCGCCCCGCTGGGCGGGATAGGTGAGGTAGAGCCGCCGGGTGGGCTGGGTGGCCGCCTCATAGGCCACCGTCATCTCCCGGTGGAGCTTGTCCGCGCTCCGGGGGGCCAGGGTCAGGCCCAACTGGGCCAGGGCCAGGCGGTCATCGTCGGTCAAAAGGCCCCGGGCGCTCTCGCAGGCGGGGACGTGCTTGTCGTCACAGCCCAGGAAGAACACCGCCTTACAGCTATCGTACCCCAGCCGGGTACAGCTCCCCGCCGTCACCCGGTCCAGGGCCACGGGGATGGAGCCCACCTGGTATTGGGACAGGGTGAGGGAAAAGAGCTGGGCGAACTCCCCCAGGTCCATCTCCACCTCTGTCAGCAGACGCCCGCACTCCTCCAGCGCGCCCACCAGGATGTCCCAGAGCTGGGTGTACTCGTCCGCCAGGTTCAGCTCCCCCCGCTCCCGCAGGGCGGCCACACGGCGCTCCAGCGTCCGGGGCAGGTCGATGTCCTCCAGGAATTGGTAGAGGGCCATGGCCCGGTCCCGGCCCGTGGTCCCCTCCGCCCGGCGCAGCTTCTCCAGGGGGGCGATGATCCGGCGGCGCAGGGCGTCCAGCGCCGCCACCTCCGCCTCGTCCCGCTCCGTAAAGGTCTGGCCGTAGCCGCCGGGGTGCATATGCCAGGGCTTCTCCGCGCTCCAGCGCCCCCCTTTGATGTCCCAGGTGATGACGTAGTTCTCCAGCCGGTCCCGCTCCTCGTCGGTGAGGTCCACCAGGCCGGTCTTGAGGTAGCGGAACAGGTCGATGTAGCGGTAGCCCCCCTGGATCGCGTCCAGCGCGCCGGTGATGAGGGCCAGCACCGGCTTTTCCAGGATATCCTGGGTGCGGGACAGAAAGAGGGGGATGCCGAAGCGATCAAAGACGCTGTGGGCCAGCTCCTCGTAGTCCGCGAAGTTCCGGGCGGTCAGGGCGATCTCCCGGTAGCGCCAACCCTCCTCCCGGCACAGGCGCAATATCTCTCCGGCGGCCCACTCCACCTCCTGTCGAGGGTCCCGGGCCTTCAGACAGACCACCGGGGCCGGGCCGTCCCAGGTCCTGGGCGCCTGCGCGAACAGCTCCCGCTCCAGGTGCTCCAGGGCGGGGTCCTTGTCCCGGTCGATGGCGGCGACCGTCTCCGCCGTCACCTCCCGCCCCGCCTTCCTGGCCAGGACGGTCAGATACGCCGCCGTCTTGCGGGCGGGGGAGAAAATGCCCAGTCCCTCCTCGTCCTCCGTCAAGTGGTCGCAGGTAAGGGCGACGGTGACGCTGTTGGCCCGCTCCATGAGGCGGCCCAACACCTCCCCCTGCTGGGGGGTGAAGTCGGTGAAGCCGTCCAGGTAGAAGTCCCAGCCTGTCCCCCAGTCACACTGCTCCAGGGTCTGGGCGAGACGGGTGAGCTTGTCCCTGGGGTCCGCCCCCAGCCGGTCGCACAGGGCGTCGTAGGCGCCTAAAATCAGCCCCAGGTCCTGGAGTTTATCCCCCGCCGCGCCCTCCAACTCGGCCCCGGCCTTCACCAGGGCCTGGGGGGAGACGGCGTAGCTCTTGCACTCGTCCAGGGTGTCCAGCAGGCCGGTCAGAAAGGCGGGCTTCCGGGAGGGGCGGCGGTAGACGGTGAGGCCCTGCGCGGTCTGCCGCACCGCCAGATACATGAGCAGTACCCGCCCGCCCTGGTCCAGCACCGGGGCCGCCGAGCCCCCGTTGGCGGAGAAGACCCGGCTGGCCAGGCGGGTGAAGGTCAGCACCTCTCCGTGGAGGGAAAGCAAATTCCCACCGGCGGCGCACAGCGCGCGCTCCGCCCGATGGGAATACTGTTCCGGGACGATGAGAACCTGGCGGCGCGTCCCGGCCCGCTCCGCCATCCGCTCCAGGAGGCGGGCCGACTTGCCCGCGCCCCGCCGCCCGATCAAAAGCTGGACCATACACATCTCACCCCAGTTTCTCCCGTAGATATTCCTCCGCCCGCTCCAGCTGGGCGGTCAGATCCGACTCCTGGATATCCGGCGTCAGGCCCACCCCGGCCAGGGACTGCCCGCCGCCGGTGGTATACATCCCGCTGGACAGGTTCAGGTAATTGCCGTCTACCAGGCGATATAGCTTCTGGTAAAACCCCTTGCCCACGGTCCGCTCCCCCACCAGGGTCGCCCCGGCGCTCTCCCGGAGCTGGGCGGCGAAGAGCTCGGCGGCGGAGTAGCTGTCGCCATTGATGAGCACCGCCATGGGGAGGTCGACGCAGTCCGCGTCGGAGTAGATGGTGTGGGTGGGGCCGTTCTTGCTCCGCTCCACGAAAATGGGCCCCTCGGGGAGAAGGTAGTCCAGCATCCCGGTCACCTCGGTGACATATCCGCCGGGATTATAGCGCACGTCGAAGATCAGCGCCCGCGCCCCCTGGTCGATCAGCTCCCCCACCGCGTCCCGGAAGGCGGCGGCGCTGTTGTCATAGAAGTTCTCGATCCGGGCGTAGCCCACGTCGCCCTCCAGCATCACCCAGGTGATGGGGTCGGAGCCGATCTTGTCGGTGCGGACGGTCACCTGGCGGCTGGCGCCGTCGGCGGACAGGACGGTCAGGGTGACGTCCGTGCCGGTCCGCTCTTGGATCGCGCCTACCAGCTCCTCCAGGTTGTCCCCGTTCAGCGCCTGGCCGTCGATGGCGGTGATGGTCTCTCCCACCAGGAGGCCCGCCCGCTCCGCCGGGCCGCCGGGGGTGAGCCCGACGATCTCCATGGCGGTGCTCGTCTCGTTGGCCACATAGGTCAGGCCCACGCCCACGTAGATGTTTTCCCGCTGGCGGTTCCAGCCCTCGCCCTCCTCACGGGTGAAGTAGCCGGACCAGCGGTCGTCCAGGCCGTCCACCATCCCCTGGATGGCCGACCCGGAGACGGTCTGAGCGTCGTATTCCCCGGGAAAATTTGCCCGGATCAGACCCATGCTCTGGAGGACAGCAACGCCGCCCGGCCCCAGGAGGAGCCAGGCGGTGAGCGCCAGCGCCCCCAGGGTCAGGACCAGGGTGAGGGCGGCGGTGAGGATCAGGGCGCGGGGGGTAAATCGCTTTTTTTCCATGGTACTCCTTGTCAGTTATAGGGGAAGCCGGTGTTGTTAATCCACTTGATGTTGGGGTAGTATTTCAGCGCGTCCTGCCGCACGCCGTTGACCCGGACCTCGAAGTGGAGGTGGGGTCCGGTGGAGCGGCCGGTGGTGCCCACATAGCCGATCACCTGCCCCTGACGCACCACGTCCCCCGCCTTCACCGCCCGCTTGGACATGTGGGCGTAGAGGGTGGTGATGCCGTCCCCCCGGCTGACGACCACGTAGTTGCCGTAGGACCAGTGGGACTCGGAGGTGAGGACCACCCCGCCGTGGGCGGCGTAGATCTCCGTCCCCACAGGCGCGCCGCCGATGTCGGTGCCGGAGTGGTTGGAGGACTTGCCGCTGATGGGGTCCTTCCGGGGGCCGAAGAAGGAGTTGATCTTGACGCAGTTGGCGGGCAGGGGCCAGTAGAAGCCGCTGCCGGGGTCAAACTGATAGCTGTTGCTCCCCGACTGGCGGGCGGCCTCGATGGCGGCCTGGAGCTCCTTCTCCTTCTTGGCGATCGCCGCGTCCATCTCCTTCGCCGCGGCGTTCAACTCGTCCAGGGACTGCTGGGTCAGCTTCTCGTCCGCCTTGATCTCGTTGATGAGCTTCTGGACCTCCGCCTTCTGGCTCTCCACCTCCGCCTTGGCGGCCTCCTGGCTCTCCTTCACCGCCTGGGTCTCCTCCTTGGCGGCCTCCAGCTGGGCCTTGGACTCCTGGAGGGCCAGGCGGGCGGCCTGGAGCTGGTCACAGACCTTCTGGTTGTAGTCGGCGATGTCGTTGACCATCTCCACCCGGTCCAGAAGGTCGGTAAAGCTCTCGGCGGAGAGGATGATGGCCCAGTAGGACACCGTGCCCTCCTCCTCCATGGCTCGCACCTGCTTGCGGAAGAGCTGGAACTGGGCCTCTTCCCTGGCCTGGTTCTCCGCCACCTCCCGCTCCTTCTCCGCGATGAGGGCGGCATATTGATCCAACTGGGCCTGGAGGTTTTCGATCTCATCCTCCAGCACGGCGATCTGCTGGTCCAGCAGACCCTTCCGGGACACGGCCTTCTCCCGCTCCGCCCCCAGGGCGGCCAGCTCGTCCTTCAGCTTGCTCTTCTGGCTGGCCAGGTCCTTGTTCTTGGCCTGGAGGTCATTGATCTCCTTCTGGATCTGGCTGGTGCTGGCCGCGTCGGCCGCGGTGAGGTTGCCCAGCACCAGAAACACCATGGGCAGGAGGAGAAGTACCGCCAAAAGGCAGGCCAGCAGAGCGTTGAGCCGCTCCCGGCGGGTTCTTTTCTTGTAGTCGCGCATCTGGAAAAAGCCCCCTTATACCTTCAGGAACCGGCGGATGGCCAGCAGCGACCCCAGCACGCCGATGAGCAGCCCGCCTCCGCAGAAGGCGGCCAGCACGCCGGGCCAGAGGAGCTGGAAGTCCACCACCACCAGGAAGTTGAGCTGCCCGGCGCTCACCATGGACCGGGCGATCATGTTGTAGACCACCCACTGCAGTCCGAAGGCCAGCGCCGCGCTGAACAGGCCCAGCATGACGCCCTCCGCCACGAAGGGCCAGCAGATGAAGCCGTTGGTGGCCCCGCACATCCGCATGATGGCGATCTCATCCCGGCGGTAGAAGGTGGCCAGGCGCAGGGTGTTGGCGATGATGAACAGGCTCACCACCGCCAGGATGACCACCAGGATCAAGGCCACAGCGGCGGCCACGTTTCGCACGGCGATCATCCCCTCCGCCCCCTCGATGAAGCTGGAGGTGCCGCCCACGCCGGGGATGGCCTCCACCGCCTCCACCGTCTCCTCCAGGCGCTCCAGGTCGTTGACGTAGACGCGGAAGCGGTGGCGGAAGGTGTCCTCGGGCAAGAGTTCAAACAGGCCCTCCTCGTCGGGGCGCTCCGCCCGGAACTCTGACAGCACGTCCCGCCGGTCCACAAACAGGACCTGCCGCACGTTGGGCACCGCCATCAGCGTTTTCTCCAGCCCACGGGCCTGGCTGTCGCTCAGGCTCTCGTCGATGTAGGCGGAGAACTCGTTGCTCCGCTCCATCTCCCGGAAGTTGGCGTCCAGGTTCACCGCCACCAGGGTGAAGGTGCCCATGATGAGCAGACAGGCCACCGTCATGCACACCGCGGCGAAGGACATCAAGCCATGGCGGAAGATGCTCACAAAGCCCTCCCGCAGAAAATAGCCAAAATTCCAGCCCCGTTTGGGGCGTCTGCTCCGGGCCCGGTCAGGGCCTACCATCTTTCCGGGGTCCATGGTGTGGCCGGAGCTCCCGCCCTGGGGCAGGTCGGTCCGTTTCTCGTCACTCATCTATCTCGTCCTCATCGGTGTCGTCCGGCTCCTCGGCGTCGGCATAGCCCAGCTCGCCGGGGTCGAATTCCGCAAATTCCGTCTGTTGGGGCTCGTCGGTCTCCAGCCGTTCCGGCTCCGCCGGGGCCGGGATGGGCTCCGGCTCAACTGGCGCGGGGGCAGTCTGCTCCACCTCGGTCAGGTCTGGGGCCGTCTGCTCCGCCTCCGCCGGGGCGGCGGGGATATTCCAACCGGGGGCCGGGGCGGCGTGGCGGTAGTAGCCGCCCATCTCGTCCCGGAGGATGCGTCCGTCCTCGATGGCGATGACCCGCTTGCCCAGCCGGTCCACCAGGCTCTTCTCGTGGGTGACCACCAGCACGGTGGTGTCCAGGTCGTTGATCTGGGCCAGCAGTTCCATCAGCTCCACGCTCAGACTGGGGTCCACGTTGGCGGTGGGCTCGTCGGCGATGATCATCTCCGGGTTGTTCACCAGGGCCCGGGCGATGGCAAGGCGCTGCTGTTCCCCGCCGGAGAGCTGGGTGGGGAACTCCTTCTCCTTGCCGGACAGGCCCACCAGGTCCAGCACGTAGGGGATGCGCTTTCGCATGGCGTGGGGAGAGGAGCCCACTACGCGCATGACAAAAGCCAGGTTCTCCCAGGCTGTCTTGTTTCGCATCAGCCGGAAGTCCTGGAACACCACCCCCAGGGTGCGCCGGAGATAGGGCACCTGGGAGCGCTTGATGTTGTTGAGGTTGTGGCCGTTGACCATGATCCGCCCACCGGTGGGGGCGATCTCGGCGGTCATCAGCCGGGTGACGGTGGATTTGCCGGAGCCGGAGGGGCCCACCAGAAAGACGAATTCCCCGTCGTTGATCTGAAAGGAGACCCCCTTCAGGGCCTCGTTTCCGTTTTCATAGGTCTTGGTCACGTCGATGAAGCGTACCATGGGTACCTCCCGTCAGTCGTCGATACCCCGGGACACCAGATATTTCTTCACCATCAGCGCCACCTTGAAGGTGATGGCGTCGTCAAATTCCCGCAGGTCCAGGCCGGTGAGCTTCTTGATCTTCTCCAGCCGGTACACCAGGGTGTTGCGGTGGACAAAGAGCTTCCGGGCGGTCTCAGACACGTTGAGGTTATTCTCAAAGAATTTGTTGATGGTGAACAGGGTCTCCTGGTCCAGGGCGTCGATGGGATTTTTCTTGAAGACCTCCTGGAGGAACATCTCGCACAGGGTGGCGGGCAGCTGATAGATCAGCCGTCCGATGCCCAGGTTCTCGTAGTTGATCACCGCCATCTCGGTGTTGAAGACCTTGCCCACCTCGATGGCGACGGCGGCCTCCTTACAACAGCGGGCCAGATCCCGGAGGTGGGGAGCGACGGTGCCGATGCCGATGACGCACTTGGCGTGCAGCTCCTCCTCCAACAGCTCCTGCATCTGGGTGGCGACCCGCTGGAGCTCCTTGCCGTCCCAGTTCTCCTCCAGGGACTTGACCACGGCGATGTCCGTATTGCTCAGGGAGAGGACAAAGTCGGCCTGTTTGTCCGGGAAAAGGCTCTGGAGCAGGTCGATGGCGCCGGGGTCCCCCTCGGGGGTCATGCGGATGAGGAAGACGGTCCAGGGGTGCTCGTCGGGGAAGTGCAGCTCCCGGGCGCGGACGTAGATGTCCCCGGCCAGGATGTTGTCGGTGATGATGTTTTTGATGAAGGTGGCCCTGTCGTGCTTTTCCTCATAGGAGGCCTTGGCCCCGTTGAGGGCCACGGCGGCCAGGCCGCAGAGGCTCTGGGCCTCCTCCCCCTCCCCGCCGATGAAGGCGGCGTAGTCGTAGAGGGTGCTCCACCCGGACAGGGCGCGGAAGGTCTTGCCGTCCACCTCCACATAGGCGCTCTCGTGGCGGTTGATGGCCTCCGCCGCCTGGGGCCAGCGCTCCCCCACCAGGCCCAGGTCGGTACAGGCGACCACAGCGCCATCGCCGTCCACCACGCCAAGGGGCAGTTTCGTGCAGTCCTTCATCTGGAGGATCACGCTCTGGAAAATGCGGCTGGACATGGGACCCCTCCTCTTTCCGTGATCTTACCGCCCTTTGGTCAAGGCGACGAAAAATTTCCTAAGTGTTCTTATTATACTGAATTATCCGTGGGAGTTCAATAGGTTTTTCAAAAAAATTTGTTCAATTCGACGAAGACCCGCCAAGGCCCTGTTGGCGGCGGTTTCCGGCTCACGCCCCGCCCCCGGCGGCCCGGAGGGCGGCGACCTCCGTTGCCGTCAGCGCCCGCCACGCCCCCGGCGGCAGGGCTCGGTCCAGCTCCAGCGGTCCGAAGGCCACCCGCTCCAGGCGAGTGACCGGCTTGCCCCGGGCGGCGCACATCCGCTTCACCTGGTGATACTTCCCCTCCCGGAGGGTGACGAGCCCCCGGTCCGGCCCGGTGGGCTGGAGGAGGGCGGGAAGACACGCCTCGCCGTTTCCCAGGGTCATCCCCTGGGCAAAGGCGGCCGCGTCGGCGGCGTCCAGCGTCCCGTCCACTTCTATGTAATAGGTCTTGTCCACATGGCGGCGGGGGGACAGGAGGCGGTGGGCCAGCTCGCCGTCGTCGGTGAGGAGCAGCAGGCCGGTGGCGTCCTTATCCAGCCGCCCCACCGGGAAGAGCCCCCGGAAGCGCGGGTCCCGGGGCAGAAGGTCCAGCACCGTCCGCTCCCGCGGGTCCTCCGTGGAGGACACCACCCCCTGGGGCTTGTGGAGCATGAGGTAGAGAAACCCCTCCTCCAGGGGCACCCCGTCCACGGCGATGGCCGTCTCCGCCGGGTACTTCTCCTCTGGCCGAAGGGCGGCCTGGCCGTCCGCCGTCACCCGGCCCTGGCGGATGAGCTCCCGGGCCTCCCGGCGGCCATATCCCGCCTGGGACAGGCGCTTGTCCAACCGCTCCACGGCGCTTCCCTCCTTCTTTTTGGTCGTTTCCGCTCATACATTATAGCATATCCACATAGGAATGGCTCAGGATATTTTTCCCACTCTTGGAAGGAGCGATGCGCGTCATGATCATCTACACAGCGAAGCTGGACCGGCGGCGGCTGGCGGCGGGCGGGGCCGCCACGCTGGCCCTGGTGTGCGCCCTGGCCGCCCTCTTGGGCCTTCTGGGCCGCCCCGCGGCCAGCGTGAGCGAGGTCATCAGCCCCAAGGGAGTCCGCACCGCGGAGGACCGGCTGGCCTACCTGGGGGCCTACGGCTGGCTGGTGCGGGAGGAGCCCTTGGCGGTGGAGGAGCTGGAGATCCCCAAGGAGATGGGGCCGGAGTACGATGAGTATCTGGAGCTCCAGGCCCAGCAGGGCTTCGACCTGGCCAAGTACGCCGGGAAGCGGGTGAAGCGCTACACCTACGAGGTCCTCAACTACCCCACCGGGGAGACGGGGGTGCAGGCCTCTCTGCTCCTCTACCGCAACACGGTGGTGGGGGCGGAGGTCCTCTCCCCCGCCCTCAACGGCTTCCTCCACGGTCTCCAGCGGCCCCAGGGGGCCCAGGAGAGCGCCCCGCCTCAAGGCGTCGCGAACACAGCGGCCCAGGATAGCTCCTGGGCCGCTGTGCTGTGATCGGGTCAATGGCGGGTGATGGCGATGACAAGGACAAGGACGACGGCGACCGCCGCCAGCGGGAAAAGGATCGTGGTAAGCGCCACGGGGACTACACCTCCTCCCGGAACAGGCGGTTGAAGTCCCTGGGCTTGCGGGAGCGCAGGGCCACGGTCTGGCCGGTGACGGGGTGGGTGAAGGTCAGACGGTGGGCGTAGAGGCAGAGGCGACCGATGGGGCTTTTGGCTCCGCCGTAGCGCCGGTCCCCCACCACCGGGCAGCCCAGGTCCTTCATGTGGACCCGGATCTGGTTCTTCCGCCCAGTCTGGAGAAAGAGCTCCAGGAGGCTGTACGTCCCGTTGGTCTTGACCAGGCGGTATTCCGTGATGGCCTCCTTGCCGTCCGGGCAGGGCTTGTCCGTGGAGTAGACCAGGTGGGTCCTGGTCTCCCGGAGCCAGGAGCGGATCACGTCCTCCTCCCGGGGCGGACGGCCCTCCACCACCGCCAGATAGCCTCGCTCCTCCACCAGCTTCTCCCAGTTCTCCTGAAGGGCGTCCTTCACCTCCTGGCTCTTGGCAAACAGGAGCAGACCGGAGGTGTCCTGGTCCAGCCGGTGGACCACGTAGAGCCGCCCGGCGGGATCCCGGAGGCGGTAGGCGTCGGAGGTCATGCGCCAGGCGGTGCGCTCCCGCTCTCGGTCGCTGGCCACCGACAGCAGTCCGGCGGGTTTTTTGATGGCCAGGAGGTGGTCGTCCTCATAGCAGATGGGAAAGGGCAGGTCGGCGGGGGCGGGGGCCTCCGGGGGCAGGATGCTCACCCGGTTCCCGGGGCGCAGGGGCGTATCGTGGCGGGTGCACACCACTCCGTCCACCAGCACTTGCCGATGGGTCAGCAGGTTTTTCACCGCGTTTCTCGACTTCCCCCGCACCGCCTCCAGCAGAAAGGGCAGCAGGGTGGTCTCCCCCTCCACGGTCAGCTCCCGGCGGGGATGGGAGGTCTTTTGTCGCTCCATGGTCACTCCTCCTCTCTCACAGCAGGGGGGCGAAGATCCGCAGCAGACAGCGGAACAGGCGGGTGGGCCAGCGGACCTGCTGGCAGTCGGACAGGGTGTAGGGCTCGCACTTCTCCAAGGTCTTCAGAAAGTCCTCCTTTACGTCCAGAACCGCCGGGCTGTCCAGCAGCAACGCGCCGTTTTCAAAGTGGAGGAACAGACTGCGGTAGTCCAGGTTCACCGAACCCACCGTGGCGAAGCGGTCGTCCACGGCGAAGCTCTTGGCGTGGAGGAAGCCGGGGGTGTACTCATAGATCTTCACCCCGCCCCGGATCAGGGGCTCATAGTGGGCGCGGGTCAGGAGGAAGACGGTCTTTTTGTCCGGGATGTGGGGGGTCATGATCCGCACGTCCACCCCCGCCTTGGCCGCCGAGATCAGGGCGGTGTTCACGCACTCGTTGATGATGAGGTAGGGGGTCATGATATAGATATAGTCCTGGGCCTTGCCGATGAGGTTGAGGTAGACGGTCTGGGCCACCCGCTCGTCATTCCAGGGGCAGTCGGTGTAGGGCTGGACCCAGCCGCTGTCCGGGAAGCGGGGCGCGTCCACGGGCCGGAAGGGCTCCAGGTCCTCCTGCCGCCGCTGGATGAAGCCCCAGAGGGTCAGGAACATCACCGCCATGGACCAGCACCCCGGCCCCTCCAGGCGGATGGCGCTGTCCTTCCAGTGGCCGAAGCGCACCTTTTGGTTGATATACTCGTCGGCCAGGTTCACGCCGCCGGTGAAGGCGACCTTGCCGTCCACACAGCAGATCTTCCGGTGGTCCCGGTTGTTCATCAGGGCGGACACCACCGGGATGAAGCGGTTGAACGCCCGGCACTGGATGCCCCAGCCGGTGAGTTCCTGGTCGTAGTGGCTGGGCAGGGACACGCAGCCCAGGTCGTCGTAGATCACACGCACGTCCACCCCTTGGCGGGCTTTCTCCTTCAGCACGTCCAGCACCGCGTCCCAGAAGGCCCCGGGGGCGATGATGAAGAACTCCAGGAAGATATAACGCTCCGCGCCGCGCAGGGCTTCCAGGAGGGGTTCCAGGCAGTGGTCGCCCAAGGCGTAGTAGGTGCACTTGGTATCCGGATAGGCCGGGCAGTAGCCGTAGCGCTCCAGATATCGGGCCTGTCCGCCCGCCACCGGGCCAAGCTCCTGGGCGACCCGGTCGCTGTGGTAGTCGGGCGCCAGCGTCTCCTCCATGG
>CANQMK010000021.1 GCA_947624895.1 uncultured Oscillospiraceae bacterium
TGTCCTTCATCTCCACCGAGCTGCGGGAGTTCTTGTCCATCCAGTTCAGGTCCGCCTTGGTGTAGGGCACGGCGGGCCTGATCTCGTAGAGGTCCGCCCCCACCGCCTGGGCCAGTTCTTTGGCCACCCGCTCCGTGGTCCCGCTGGCGCTGAAATAGGCTACCAATGTTTTGCTCATGCTGATCCGCTCCTTATAAAGATTTTCCCAGCCGGTAGGCTTCCATCATGTGGGGGCTGTTTTTCGTCGTGGACGGCGTGCCACAGCCGGTCCCCAGGACCTGCCCGCAGTCGGTGAAGTTCATGTACCGGCACAGCTTTTTGTAGTGCTCCACCAGGTAGGGCATCACGTCGGCGTTGGAGTCCCACGCGGCGGCGATCAGCGCCGTTTTCAGGTGCTTGCCGGAGAGCTTCAGGGTGTAGCTGTAAAACCGGTCGATAACCATTTTCAGCTGGGCCGACATGCCGAAGTAGTAGACCGGCGTGACGAACACCGCCATATCCGCCGCCAGCAGGGCGTCCCTGATCTGCCCCACATCGTCCTTCTGGGCGCAGGGCCCATCCATGCCGCAGTGCTCGCAGCCCAGGCAGGGGTGGATGTCCATGTGGGCCGTGTCCAGTTCCTGGACGGTGTGCCCGGCCTCCCGCGCGCCTCTGGCAAACTCCGCCGCCAGCAGATTGGAGGAACCCTTTTTGTGGGGACTGCCCTGGATCATCACGATTTTCATCTCTCCACCTCCAACAGTTTTTTCACACAGTGATAGGTGAGTTCATAGATGGACAGAAACACATAGTTGACCCCCGCCTGCTCCATGGCCGCGCGCTGTTTCTCGGTGACGTAGGTGTAGGGGTAGATGCCGAACAGAAAGGGGAAAAAGGTGTAGATAAAATCCTGCTTCTGCTGGATGGGCATATCGGGGAAATACTGTTGCAGACAGTCCGTGACCGTGCGGATGGCCTCGCCATAGGCCACCTTGAACGCCGCCAGGTGCTCCGGGCGGCTGCCGGTCTCCATGTCGTAGTGGTTCATGGATAGAATTTTGAGAAGCTGGGCCCGCTCCTCCAGCGAGTGGGCCAGCATGGACGCGAACTCGTCTCTGGTCATGGTCTCCACCTGCTCCATGGTCCGCCTCAGCGAGGCGATCCACAGCTCATACTCCCGCTTCAGCAGGGCCAGGAAGATCTCTTCCTTCGTCTGGAAGTAGTTGTAGATGGAGGTGCGGGTGAAACTGGTGGCGTTGCCGATCTCCTTGATGGTGATCTCCTTGAAGCTCATGGTCTGGTAGAGCTTTTCGCAGGCGTTGATGATCTCCTCCCTGCGGGCTTCCGTCAGCTCTGGCGATCCTTTTGGCATTTCCATCCCTCCTGGCGAACAGTTCTGACATCGTGTCAGTATCTGTATGATACCCCTATTCTGACACATTGTCAATATGGTATCCGCATTTTTTTGAAAAAAATTTTTCCCCCAACCCCAGACCGCCCCGTCCCGCCCCGACGAAACAAAAAAACGCGCCTCAAATCGAGGCGCGTTTTCCGCGGCAAAAAATCATCCGCCCGGGCGGTGGGGGAGCCTCCGGCTGCGGCAAGCCGGGGGACGGTCCACTGTCCGGGCGGACTCCGAAAGGAGGCGGAGGCGACCCATGAAGACAAAAGAAAGGAAGCGCCTCCTCCCGCCGCTCCCCGTCGCCGTGGAGCGGCGGGAGCAAGCGCCTGATCCCTTTGTCAACAAAATAACGATTTTGCCGTGACCGGCTGGGTCGTTTTTCGCCGGGGTACATTCCTACATCAGATATACTAACACAAGTGCCGCGGGATTTCAAGTCAAGTTGGAAAAAAACGGCACAAAAAAATGGAGCCGGGGGCGCACGCTCCTCCACGGCTCTTGTTTTCACGCCCGGTTTCCGCTTTTTCTCCCGGTATCGGCCAATCGTCCCTCCTATATAAATAAGTACCGTGCCGCCTCTATTTTACCGCGCGCCGGAGAAAATTTGGCCGCCGACCTGGCCGGGCGGGAGACGGCCTTGCTTTTTGGCGGGCGGGGCGGTATAATGGGACGCGGCCCCGGAAGGGGCAAATATTGCGCTGTACCCACCGTGGACAGCAGCAGGAGGTAATGGAACATGGAAAACAAGAGGTACGACACAAAGAAGCTGGCCCTACTGGCCCTGTTCACCGCCATCGTGGCGGTGCTGCAGCTGGCGGGCACCGCCATCCATTTCGGGGTCTTCGCCGTGTCGCTGGTGGGAGTGCCCATCATCATCGGCGGGGCGCTGATGGGCCCCCTGGCCGGAGCCTGGCTGGGCCTGGTCTTCGGCGTCACTGTGCTGATCTCCGGGGACGCGGCCCTCTTCCTCACCTGGAACCCCCCCGCCACCATCCTCATCGTTCTGCTCAAGGGCGTCCTGGCCGGTCTGGCGGCGGGGGCTGTCTACCGGCTCCTGGAGAAGAAGAACAGCTTCCTGGCGGTCCTGGGGGCGGCGGTGGCCTGCCCGGTGGTGAACACCGGCGTGTTCTTCCTGGGGTGCCTGGTGTTCTTCCTGAAGGACTGCGTCGCCTGGGCGTCGGAGAACCTGGGCATCACCGGCAGCGGCCCGGTGGTCATCGTCACCGCCTTCATCGGCTTCAACTTCTTCTTTGAACTGGCGGTGGACCTGGTCTTGAGCGGGGTGATCGACCGGCTCATCCAGGTGGGCAAAAAGTCGCTGAAAAAAGCGTGACAGGAGGAATGACCCTATGATCCTCGCCGTAGACGCGGGCAACACCCACATCGTCCTGGGCTGTCTGGACGGGGAGCGGATCCGCTTCACCGCCCGGCTGTCCACCGACCGGAAAAAGACCGCCGACGAGTACGCCCTGATGTTCCGCAGTCTCTTTGACCTCCACCAGGTGGACCGGGGCGAGGTGGAGGGGGCGATCCTCTCCTCGGTGGTGAGCGAACTCACCGAGGCCCTCCGCGCCGCCATGACCACCGTCACCCACCGCGACCCCATCGTGGTGGGCGCGGGGATCAAGACGGGGGTCAACATCAAGATCGACGACCCCGGCCAGCTGGGGGCGGACCTGGTGGTGGGCGCGGTGGCGGCCACGGAGCGATACCCCAAGCCCCTGGTCATCTTCGACCTGGGCACCGCCGACACCATGTCGGTCATCGACGCCGACGGCCGCTTCCTGGGCGGGGCCATCATGGCCGGGCCCCGGGTGAGCGTGGACGCCCTCTCCGCCGGAACCAGCCAGCTGCCCCACATCGACCTGGAGCGCCCCGCCAGGGTGATCGGCTCCAACACCATCTCCGCCATGCAGTCCGGGGCCATCTACGGCCACGCCGCCATGGTGGACGGGCTGGTGGACCGGGTGGAGGCGGAGCTGGGCAGGCCGGTGGCCTCGGTGGTGGCCACCGGGGGCCTGGCCGGGGTGGTCATCCCCCAGTGCCGCCGGGCCATCGCCGTGGACGAGGACCTGATGCTCCGGGGCCTGCGGCTCATCTACGAGAAAAACCGGCCCCAGGAGGCCCGCCCCTGAGGCGGCCCCGCCCCGGGAAAAGGCCGGGGAAAGAGAAAAATACTTGACAAAAGGAAAAATTTCGGTATAATAATAGGGCTTGCTCCTATGCTGGAGCAAGCCCTATCCTTGTCCCCGGCGCGACTGGGGGCCATCAGTCCATAAGGAGGTGCTGAAAAAATGGCAAAGATCAACGGAAACTATGAGGTGGTCTACATCCTCGACCCCAACCTGGGGGAGGAGGCCACCGCCGCCCTGGTGGAAAAATTCAAGGCGCTTGTGGAGAGCAAGGGCACGCTGGGCGAGGTCAATGAGTGGGGCAAGCGCCGTCTGGCCTATCCCATCAACGACCTGAACGAGGGGTACTACGTCCTCATGACCTTCACCGCGACCCCCGACCTGCCCGCCGAGCTGGATCGTCAGCTGCGGATCAACGACTCCGTCATGCGCTCCATCATCGTCTGCAACGACGAGAAGTAAGGAGAACGACCATGCTCAACAAGATTTTTCTCATGGGCCGTCTGGTGGCCGACCCGGAACTGAAGCAGACCACCACCGGGCTGCCGGTGGCCACCTTCCGCATCGCCGTGGACCGGGACCGCAGGAATAAGGAGACCGGCGAGCGGGAGGCGGATTTCGTCACCATCGTGGCCTGGCGGAACACCGCGGAGTTCGTCTCCCGGTACTTCTCCAAGGGCCGCATGGCGATCGTGGAGGGGCGGCTCCAGATCCGCCCCTACACCGACCGGGACGGCAACCGGCGCAGCGCCACCGAGGTGGTGGCCGACAACATCTATTTCGGCGACTCCCGCCGGGATGGAGACGGCGGCGGCAACAGCGGCGGCTACGACCGGAGCTTCTCCTCCGCGCCGCAGCAGCGCTCCTATTCCCCCGCCCCCCAGCGCCCCGCCTACGAGGCCCCGCAGCATCCCGCCTATGAGGCCCCCGCCTCCGGCGGCGACCAGTTCACCGAGCTGGACGACGACGACGGCGAGTTGCCTTTCTGATCTTCCACCAATACCTCACCCGGCCCCCGGGGTCCGGGTACGAAAGGAGTTTTCACCATGGCTATGGAACGTGAACAGCGCCCCCGCGGGCGCAAGCGCCGCAAGGTCTGTACCTTCTGCGTAGATAAAGTGGAGCACATCGACTACAAGGACGCCGCCAAGCTGGGCAAGTTCCTCTCCGAGCGCTCCAAGATCCTCCCCCGCCGCACCACCGGCACCTGCGCCATGCACCAGCGCCAGCTCACCGTGGCCATCAAGCAGGCCCGCCAGATCGCCCTGCTGCCCTACGTCACCGACTGAGCTCTGCCCGTCATACCCATCCCCGGGCCGCCTCCCGCGGCCCGGGGATTTTTTGTCCGGCGGCATGGATGGGAATTTTGTTTCCTTTTTGTAAGAAAAGGAGGATTGAATTTCACTTTTCCCCGGAGTATAATGGTCCTCGCCCCCTTTCGACGAATTGGGAACATCCTATTGATGATAATAAGAGAGATAAAGGAGCGGTCCTCATGTCTGTCAAGTTCACCCGCGCTCTGGCTCTGGTCTGCCTGGTCTGCCTGGTCTGCCTGCTGCTCACCGCCTGCGCCGGACGGACGGCCTCCGGCCAGCCCTCTCCGCCGCCCGCGGAGGCCACCCCCTCCCCCGAGCCCACGCCGGAGCCCACCCCGGAGCCTACGCCGGAGCCCTCCCCCTCCCTCCCCCCGGAGGACTACGTGGCCTGGGGGCCGGACCAGGTGGTGGAGCACATCTTCTTCCACCCGGTGATCGCCTACCCCCAGTGGGGCTTCCACGACTGCCCCGCCAGCGAGTCCCAGAAGAAGGGCCTGGACGACTGGATGGTGACGGTGGACGAGTACAACAAGATCCTCCAGGCGCTCTACGACAAGGGCTACATCCTGGTGAACATGAACGACGTGTGGAGCGAGTACACCGACGAGAACGGCCAGCCCCGGATGCGGCGGGAGACCCTCATGCTCCCCCCGGGGAAGATGCCCATGATCTTCTCCTTTGACGATGTGAACTACTACGACTATATGCTCGAAGAGGGCTTCACCTCCAAGCTGGTGGTGGGGGAGGACGGGGACATCTGGGCCCAGTGCACCGACCCCTACACCCAGGAGACCTTCCTCACCCAGGACCTGGACGCCATCACCATCCTGGACAAGTTCGTCAAGGAGCACCCCGACTTCTCCCTCAACGGCGCCAAGGGCTGTCTGGCCCTCACCGGCTACCAGGGCATCCTGGGCTACCGCACCCAGACCGACCGCACCCTCGCCCCGGAGGAACAGCCCGCCTGGGAGGTCCAGCGCCAGGCGGAGCGGGTGGCGGTGGCCCCGGTGATCCAGCGGCTGAAGGAGACGGGCTGGTACTTCGGCTCCCACTCCTTCGGGCACATCAACCTCTCCACCCACTCCATGGCCTCCATCCAGGACGACACCCAGCGCTGGCTGGATGAGGTGGGCTCCCTGGTGGGGGAGACCAAGCTCTACTTCTACCCCCACGGCGCCCGGCCGGACGACGGGGACGACGTGACCCAGACCGGGCCGGAGTTCCAATACCTCCAGAGCGTGGGCTTCCGGGTGTTCGCCTCGGTGGGGATCGAGTCCTACTCCAAGATCAAGTCGGACATCTCCGCGGTGATCTGCGACCGCCTCCACCCCGACGGCACCACCCTGCGCTGGTCCCGGGACCGCTACCTGAAGTTCTACGACGCCAAGGACATCATGGACGTGTCCGTCCGGCCCGACCTGGGCTACAAGTGGGCGGACTGAGGAGGGATACCATGGACCACGACGGGCTCGTCCAGCTGGCCTTCTCCATGCTGGAGCGCTCCTACGTCCCCTACTCCCGCTTCCCCGTGGGCGCCGCCCTGCTGTGCGCGGACGGGAGCGTGTTCACCGGCTGCAACGTGGAGAACGCCGCCTACGGCTCCACCCTCTGCGCCGAGCGGGTGGCCCTGGTGAAGGCGGTGAGCGAGGGGCACCGCCACGACTGGACCGCTCTGGCCGTGGCGGGGAAGAGCGACGACTACTGCTGGCCCTGCGGGGCGTGCCGCCAGATGCTCTTTGAGTTCTGCCCGGACCTGACGGTGCTGGTGGCCCGGGGGGACGGGGACTACGTGACCCTGCCCTTGCGGGAGCTCCTGCCCCACGGCTTCGGCCCCGCCTCCCTATCCCAGGAGCGCGCCGGGGGCGACCCCTCCCCCCGCGCCTGAGATCGGTCTCCGCAAGCGCCCTCCCGGGGATTTCCCCGGCGAGGGTGCTTGTTTTTTGGCGATTTTGAGGGTCTGCTTGACATTTTTGCCAGGGAGTGCTAAGATACCCCCATGGATAGAGGCGCGGAGGCCATCAGTACCCAGCGGGAAAACGCCGGACAGCGGCGCTGGGGAAAGGGGCCGCCGCCGAAGGGAGCGGCCGGTGTCCGCCACCGCTCACCTGGGCCGCCGGGGAAGACCCGGCGGACTGTCACAGGGTATGTGAAGCGCTATCTGACCGGCCCGCGGGGTATCTCAGGGCGGCCCGGGCGCTTTTCATAAAAGAGGCGTCCGGGCCGCTTTTTACCCGGGCATCTGAGAGAAAATGAAAAGAGAAAGGATCGGACGAGATGAAAAAGCGTATCCTGCTGCTCCTGATGGCGCTGGTGATGCTCTTCGCCTGCGCCACCACCGCCCTGGCCGCCGACCCCACCGAGGAGTCCGGCACCAAGATGGTGGAGTGCGCCGACTGCGGCGCGGTGGGCGTGGTCCTTAGTGACGACGCCCAGGCCGTCCCCTGCGAGACCTGCGGCGGCACCGGCTATGTGGAGTCCCCCAGCCGTGTGTACAACACCATCTGGGCCCTGCTCCCCCCGGTCATCGCCATCGCCCTGGCCCTCATCACCAAGGAGGTCTACTCCTCCCTGTTCATCGGCATCCTGGTGGGCGGCCTGCTCTACTCCAACTTCTCCTTTGAGGGGACCATCCTCCACGTGTTCAACGACGGCATCGTGGCCTCAGTCACCGACAGCTACAACATGGGCATCCTGGTCTTCCTGGTAATCCTGGGCGCCATGGTCTGCCTGATGAACAGGGCCGGCGGCTCCGCCGCCTTTGGCCGCTGGGCCAAGGACCACATCAAGTCCCGGGTGGGGGCCCAGCTGGCCTCGGTGGTGCTGGGGTGCCTCATCTTCATCGACGACTACTTCAACTGCCTCACCGTGGGCTCGGTCATGCGGCCCATCACCGACAAGCACAGGGTCTCCCGGGCCAAGCTGGCCTACATCATCGACGCCACCGCCGCCCCGGTGTGCATCATCGCCCCCATCTCCTCCTGGGCCGCCGCCGTGGCGGGCTTCGCCGAGGACGGCCAGGGCTTCACCCTCTTCCTCCGGGCCATCCCCTATAACTTCTACGCCATCCTCACCGTCATCATGATGGTGGGCATGATCCTCATGAAGGCCGAGTACGGCCCCATGGCCAGGTTCGAGCGCAACGCCATCGAGAAGGGCGACCTCTTCTCCGGCAAGGACCCCTACGCCACCTCTGAGGACAGCGCCCCCTCCGGCAAAGGCAGCGTGCTGGACCTGGTCCTCCCGGTGGTGGTGCTCATCGTCTGCTGCGTCATCGGCATGATCTACTCCGGCGGTTTCTTCTCCGGCGAGGGCTTCATCGAGGCCTTCTCCAACTCCGACGCCTCCGTGGGCCTGATGCTGGGCTCCGCCTTCGCCCTGGTGTTCACCCTGATCTACTACCTCATCCGCCGGGCCATGTCCTTCCGGGAGATGATGATCTGCCTCCCCGAGGGCTTCAAGGCCATGGTCCCCGCCATCCTCATCCTCACCTTCGCCTGGTCCCTGAAGGGGATGACCGACTCCCTGGGCGCCAAGTACTTCGTCCGGGACTTCGTGCGCGGCTCCGCGGGCAGCCTCCAGCTGGTGCTCCCCTTCATCGTCTTCGTCATCGGCTGTCTGCTGGCCTTCGCCACCGGCACCTCCTGGGGCACCTTCGGCATCCTCATCCCCATCGTCCAGAATGTCTTCTCCATGGATAACCCCATGGCCATCGTGTGCATCTCCGCCTGCATGGCCGGCGCGGTGTGCGGCGACCACTGCTCCCCCATCAGCGACACCACCATCATGGCCTCCGCCGGGGCCCAGTGCGAGCACGTCAACCACGTCTCCACCCAGCTGCCCTACGCCGTCACCTGCGCGGCGGTATCCGGCGTGGCCTACCTCATCACCGGCCTGCTGATCCACCTGGGCGCCCCCGGCCTGCTGGGCCTGCCCATCGGCGTCCTCCTGATGGTGGCCACCCTCTTCGTCATCAAGGCCCGGACCAGAAGCAAAAACGCCTGACCCCTGTTCCAGAAAAAGAGCGTGGACGCGCCGCGGCGCGTCCACGCTCTTTTCTTCCGGGGCGGGAAGCCGGGACGGCCCCAGGGCCGCCCCGTTTTTCTTATCCCAGGTACTTTTGCAGGATGGCGTTGAACTTGTCGAAGTCGATGGGCTTTGCCAGGTGCTCGTTCATCCCGGCGGCCTTGGACGCCTGGATGTCCTCCACAAAGGCGTTGGCGGTCATGGCGATGATGGGGACGCTCAGGGAGTCGGGGCGGCCCAGGCCGCGGATGGCCATGGCCGCGTCGTAGCCGGACATGACGGGCATCTGGATGTCCATGAAGATC
Source organism: uncultured Oscillospiraceae bacterium (assembly GCA_947624895.1). Taxonomy (GTDB): domain Bacteria; phylum Bacillota; class Clostridia; order Oscillospirales; family Oscillospiraceae; genus MGBC124762. The sequence continues at coordinate 9,158 of CANQMK010000021.1, forward strand.
ATCCGATAATAGCCCGGCGCGCTGGCCAGCACCTTGTCCACCGCCTCCCGGCCGTTCTCCGCCTCCTCCACCTGGAGCCCGGCCATCTCCATGATCTCCCGGGCGATCTCCCGGTTCAGGTCGTTGTCCTCCACCAGCAGCACCCGCGCGCCGGTGTAGTCGCTGCCCTGGATGGCCTGGAGCTGGTCGTGGACGCCCTCCGCCTCCTTCTCCCCGCCCTCCTTGGCGTTTTTCAGCAGCTGGAACTGGCGGATCAGACCGGACTTGAACACCGGCTTGGACAAGAAGGCGTCCACCCCGGCGGCCCGGGCCTCCGGCTCGATGTCCGACCAGTCGTAGGCGGAGAGGATGATCACCGGCAGCTGGTCCCCCACCAGGCGGCGGATGGCCTTGGCGGTCTCCAGCCCGTCCATCCCCGGCATTTTCCAGTCCAGGATGGCGGCGTAGAAGGGCTTCTCCTGGGCCAGCGCCCGCTCCACCTCCGCCACCGCCTCCTGGCCGCTCTCACAGCCGGTGCTCTCCATGCCGATCTGCTCCAGCAGGTCGCACACCGACTCCCGGGCGTCCGGGTCGTCGTCCACCACCAGCACCGGCAGTCCCGCCAGCTCGGAGGCGTCCATCTCCCGCACGTCCTGGAGCTTGAGGAAGATGGTGACCCGGAAGGTGGACCCCTTCCCCTCCTGGCTCTCCACCTTGATGGTGCCGTTCATCTGCTGGACGATGTTCTGGGTGATGGCCATGCCCAGGCCGGTGCCCTGGATCTTGCTCACCCGCAGGTCCTCCGCCCGGCTGAAGGGCTCGAAGATGCTCTGGAGGTACGCCTGGGACATGCCGATGCCGTTGTCCCGGAAGGTGAACTCGTACTGGGCCAGCCGGGGAGTCCGCACGGGAAGCTCCCGGACGGAGAGGCTGATCTGGCCGCCGTCGGGGGTGTACTTCACCGCGTTGTCCATGATGTTCACAAAGGCCTGCTGGATCCGCAGGCTGTCCCCCAGCACGTCCTCGTGCTGGATGTCCTGGATGTGGACGTCCAGCTTGTGGCCGTGCTGTTTGATCTGGGGCTGGACCATGATGAGCATATTGCTCAGCAGCTCCGAGAGGTTGAAGGGCTCCTCGTTGAGGGTGATGGTGCGGGACTCGATCTTGCTCATGTCCAGCACCTCGTTGATGAGACCCAGCAGGTAGCGGCTGGAGGAGGCAATCTTCCCCAGGGCGTCCCGCACCCGCTGGGTGTCGTCCAGGTGCGCCCCGGCGATGGCGGTCATGCCGATGATGGCGTTCATGGGGGTGCGGATATCGTGGGACATTTTGGACAGAAAGTCGCTCTTGGCGGCGCTGGCCTGCTCCGCCTCGGCCAGGGCGTTCTGCAGGAGCTGGCGCTGGTCCGCCTCCGCCCGCACCGCGTCGTCGATACACCGGGTGCCGAAGACCATGGCGTGCTCCTTGTCCCGCTCGCTCACGTCCACCAGGTGGATCTCAAAGTACTCCTGCCCCTGGTCGTTGGGCTTGACCTGATAGCGCACGGAGAAGTCCCCCCGCTCCCGGAAGCGCAGGAGGATATCCTGGGGCTCGCACAGGGTGAGCATCACGGTGTAGTACTCCGGCTGGACGTAGCGCTTCACATACTCCCGCATGGCGTCGGCGTAGGGGCAGGGGCCGGAGGCCAGCCGCCCCGCCCCCTGGGCGGCCTGGTCGCCGATCTGGATCTCCTCGCACAGGCCGGTGTCCAGGTTGGTGTAGTAGATGGCGTCGTAGTTCCGGCTCAGGGCGGCCAGGATCCGCAGTTGGTGGCGCTCATGCTCCTGGACCTGGGCCAGGATGTCCCGCTGCCGCCGCCGGACCCGGCGGATCACCGCCCACGCCGCCACCGCCGTCACCACCACCGCGGCGAACACCGCCAGGGGGTAGCGGAGCATATAGAAGCCGTCGGCCACGGTGGCGTCGTAGGGGACGTTCAGGTCGTCGTTGATGGTGGTGCTCACAAAGTCGTCAGACAGCAGGCTCAGCGCCTTCTCCGTGGTGGAGAAGATCACCGGGTCCAGGTCCACCGAGCACATCAGCCCGCCCTCGGTGTTCATCCGGTAGCTCTCCCACAGGATCAGGCCGGAGAAACGGGGGTTCTTGGACTGGTAGTTGAACTCCACGCTGTTCATCACCGCGCCGTCCGCCTCCCCCCGGGAGACGGCCAGCAGGCACTCCCGGGCGCTGGGGTAGAGCTTGATCTCCCCCGCCCCCAGGCTCTCGGGCACGAAGCCGTTCAGATACACCCGCCCGCTGGCCAGGGCCACCGTGGGGGCCTCCAGCTCGCCGAAGACGCAGTCGCTCCGGGTGATGAGCACGTTGTCATAGGGGAAGAAGGCGTCGGTAGAGTCGTAGGCGGGGTCCCAGGCGGCCAGGGAGGTGGACTCCCCCAGGAAGAAGTCCAGCTCCCCCCGCGCCATCAGCTCCCGCCAGTCCTGGCCGGGCTTCACCGGGCAGGGCGTCAGGTCCAGCCCCGACGCCTCCTTCACATACTCCAGCAGGGAGAGGTAGATGCCGTCCCACTCCCCCTTGTCGTTTTGATAGGCCAGGGGCTTGGCGTCCTCATAGAAGCCCACCGTCACCGGCCGCCCGGACTCCAGGAAGGCCCGCTCCTCCCTGGTGAAGGCCAGCATCCCGCCGGTCCCCCCCAGGAGGCACTGGCGGAAGGTCTCCGCCATCAGCTCCGGGTTGTCCCGCACCAGCTGCAGCATCCCCTGGTCCAGCTCCCGCAGGAGGTCGTCATTCCCCTTTTGGACGGTGAAGTAGAAGGGCTGGGCGTCCATCACCGACACCAGCTCCGTGTTGTTCAGGTCGTTGTAGACGGTGAGGATGACCATGTCCACATCCCCCCGCCCCAGGGCCTCCACCTTCTCGTCGTTGTTCTCGATGTAGACCGGCTCGTAGGAAAAGCCCCGGTCGGCGGCGAAGTCGATGAGGGCCTGCTCGTTGGAGGAGCCCCGGGTCACCGCGATGCGGGCGCCGTCAAAGCTGGAGAAGTCCCCGTAGTCGTAGCCGCTGTCCGCCCGGGCGAAGAGGCCGGGGGCGGTGTACCCCCCCACCAGGGTGGAGAAGTCCATGGTCGCCTCCCGCTGGGGGTCGTAATTGGTGGGGAACAGCAGGTCCAGCCCACCGCTCTCCAGCAGTTCCATGGCCCCGTTCCAGTTGGTCTCCACATACTCCAGCCGCCAGCCATTCACCGCCGCCAGCTTGGAGAGATAGGGCTCGTACCGCCCGGTGGGCTGGCCCGCCTCGTCCAGATAGAGCAGGTCGTTGATCCCGCAGGGGACCCGGACAGTCCGCGCCTCCGACTCCGCGGCCAGGGCCGTCGGCCCCGCCAGCCCCCAGCAGAGGACCGCCGCCAAAAACCAGGCCGCCGCTCTCCCCGGCACTCTCCCTCTCCTCACGGCTCTCTCCCCCTTCCCACGTGCCTTGAACTGCCTTATTATAGTCTTTTTCCGTCCGTCTTGTCAATCTCTCCCCCGCCCCGGGGGAGAGAGAAAAAGACGCCTGACGGGGCCGTCAGGCGTCTTTTCCAAGCTGTTTCACGCGTCCTTCCGCTTGGCGGGGACCATCTGGGGCTGTTCCCGGCGGGCGCCGTAGGCCAGGCGCTGGGCCAGGAGGCACACCAGCACCGCCACCAGCAGGTCCCAGGCGGAGTGCTGTTTGAGGAAGACGGTGGACACGCTGATGAGGAAGGCGGTGCCGGTAAAGGCGCACCGCCAGCCGGGGGTGCTCAGCCGCCTGCTGTGCCACGCGCTGGCGGCCACCGCCCAGGAGCCGATCACGTGGAGGGAGGGACAGACGTTGGTGTTGGTGTCGAAGCGGTAGAACCCCGCCAGAAAGCGGGTGAGGGCGTTGTCCCTGGGGAAGACCAGGGGCCGCAGCTCCTGACAGCTGGGGAAGAGGATGTAGATGACCAGCGCCGCGGTGTAGGACACCACCACGAATCGCATCAGCCCCCGGAACGCCTCCACGTCGTAGAACAGGGTGTAGGCCACCATCCCCGTCAGAAAGACGAACCACAGGAGGTAGGGGATCAAAAACACCTCGCAGAAGGGGATGGCGTCGTCCAGGGCGCAGTGGACCAGGTGGCACGGGCGCACCCACACCCGCTCCAGCGCCCAGAAGACCAGCCCGAACAGGGGCCAGTAGAGCAGATACCACAGATGGCGGAACTCCGGCTCGTTCAGCCGCGCCAGGCGAAAGCCCCGGTAGTCCACCCGGTCTTCTCTCCACATGGTCACATCTCCTCCTCTCCGCCGTCCACCATCCGGTGGATCAGCGCTCCGATCCGCTCGGCGGACCGGGCGCTGACGCCCTCCCGCTGGCAGGATATCATCCGTTCCCGCTCCGCCGGGTCCTCCAGGCGCTCCAACAGCGCCGAAAGCTCCGGCCCCGTCGCCGGGAAGAGCGCGCTCATCCCCCGGCTCTGGAAATAGGCCGCGTTCCTGGTCTCGCACCCCGGGATGGGGGGCAGGTGGACCAGGGGCACCCCGGCCACCGCCGCCTCGGTGGAGGAGAGACCGCCGGGCTTGGTGAAGTAGATGTCGCAGGCCCGGAGCCAAAGGTCCATCCGTCGGGTACTGCCCATGAGGATGAGCTCTGTGCCGTACTGCCGCTCCAGCTCCCGGCGGAGGCTGTCGTTACTGCCGCAGACCACCGCCAGCCGGGCGCGGCTCCGCGCCCGGAGCTGGGCCACCGCCTCCCCCAGTCGGCCCGCCCCCATGCTGCCGCCGGAGAGGAGGTAGTACCGCCCCGCCTCCTCCAGCCCCAGCTCCCGCCGGGCCTGGGCCCGGTCCATTTCCCGGGAAAAGGCCCGGCGCACGGGGATGCCCAGGGGGTGGAGCCGCTCCGCCGGGAGGCCCCGGGCGGTGTACTCCCCCGCCAGGTCCGCCCCGGGGATGACGTAGCCGTCGCAGTCGGTCTCCTCGGTGAAGGGGATGCAGGTGTAGTCGGTGGCCACAAAGAGGGTCTTGGGCCGGGGCAGGCCGTGGCGCTTCATCTGGGTGGCCACCTCGGCGGGAAAGAGGTGGGGGCAGATCAGCGCCTGGGCCGGGTGCTCCTCCAGATAGGCCGCCAGGGCCAGGGCCGCCTTGTGGTTCAGGTGGTAGACCGGGGAGCGCAGTCCGGAGCGGCGGTACAGCTCCCCCAGGCGGTACACCAGCCCGAAGCCGCCGGGGGCCTTCTGGGCCAGGGAGATGTAGGTCTTGTCGATCCGGCGCATCCGTCTCTGGGAGGTGAGGGAGTAGGGGTTCATCACCCGGGCCCGGTCCCCCCGGCATTCCAGCTCCTCCCGGATGGCCTCCGCCGCGGCGTTGTGGCCGCCCCCCGTCCCGCAGGATAAGATCAGCGCATCCACAGCAGCTTCACCTCCGGCTTGCTCCGGGCCTCCCCACTGCGGTGGAGCCGCAGCAGGACGATCCCGGTCATCAGGCAGAAGCCCAACAGCACCTCCCGGGCGCGGCCCGTGGCCGCCAACAGCGCGGCGGCGGCCAGATAGGCGGCCCCGGTGCGGTAGAAGTGGGGGCTGATGCGCAAAATCAAAGAGAAAAACAGGAAGAACAGGGCCAGGGCCACCGCCGCCTCCAGCCGGGGGAACAGCCCCAGCAGACAGCCGAAGGAGACGGCGATCCCCTTCCCGCCCCGGAAGCGGAAGAACACCGGGAAGGCGTGGCCCGCCACCGGCGCGGCCAGGATCAGCCCGGTCCACCAGGGGTCCACGGCGGGGCCGCAGTGGACCCAGCACCACACCGGCACGAAGCCCTTGACCAGGTCCCCCGCCAGCACGAACAGCCCGCACCAGAAGCCGCCGTATGTAAAGGCGTTGGCGGCGCCGGGGTTGCCGTCGGGGCTCTTCTCCAGCATCTCCGGCCGGTCAAAGACCTTGGCCGCCAGCCGGGCGAAGAGGACGCTGCCGGAGAGGTATCCGGCCAGGAGGAAGCCCAATGCCGCGCCCATCACGCCGCCGCCCCCTCTCCCGCTCCGCACTGGGGAAAGCGCCGGAGGATGCGCCGGAGCATCCACATCCCCGCCGCGGCCAGGACGCACTCGGCCACCGCCCCGGCGTAGGCGATCCCCTGGGCGTGGAACACCGTGCCCAAGACCACGATGGCGGGGATCTCCAGCACGATCTTCCGCAGCAGGGCGAACACCAGCGCCTGGCCGCCCATGCCCACGCTCTGGAACACGCCCACAGCCAGGAAGTCCAGCACCACGAAGGGCATGGCCGCGGCGAAGCCCCGGAGGAACAGCGAGCCGTAGGCGATCACCTCCGGGTTTTTGTGGAACCAGGAGACGAAGACCTGGGGCCACAGCCAGCACACCGCCGCCACCGCCGCCATCATCGGCACCATGATCCGGCACAGGAAGGAGATGGCCCCCCGAAAGCGCTTTTTGTTCCCGTTGGCGTAGGCGTAGCCCACCAGGGGCATCACCCCTTGGGACGCCCCCAGGGCCACCTGCACCGGCACCATCTGGATCTTGTGGGCGATGCCCAGGGCGGCCATGGCGGCCTCCCCGTAGCCCTTGATGAAGTTGTTCAGCACCGCCTGGCCGGTGACGTTGAGCAGGTTCTGGATGGCGGCGGGTACCCCCACCGCGAAGACCCCCCGGACGATGTACCCCTTGGGCCTGAAGTACCGGGGGTGGAGCTTGATGTAGGTCCTGTCCCGGCGCAGGCGCAGGAGGACGAAAAAGTAGCCGCAGGCCACGCAGTTGGACAGGAAGGTGGCGCACCCCGCCCCCGCCGCGCCCATGTTCAGCCCCCAGGGCATGATGAACACCGGGTCCAGCGCGATGTTCAGCAAACACCCGCTCATGGTGCCCAGGCTGGCGTGGAGGGCTGCCCCCTCCGAGCGGACCAGATAGCCCAAAACCACGTTCAGGATGGTGGGCGTGGCCCCCAGGCACACCGCCCAGCGCAGGTAGGCCGCCGTGGCCTCCAAAGAGGCGTCGGTGGCCCCCAGGACCCGCATGAGAGGGGTCAGGAAGAGGGCGCTGAGCAGGGAGAGGAGCAGGCCGCTGAACACCGCGCCGTAGAAGCCGAAGGAGGCGCTCTGGCGCACCGTCTCCGGCTCCCCCCGGCCCAGGGCCCGGCTCATCACGCTGGAGCCCCCCACCCCAAAGAGGTTGTTCACCGCGTTCAGGGCCAAAAGGGCCGGGGCGGCCACCGACACGGCGGCGCTCTGCACATCGCTGTTCAGCGCCCCCACGAAAAAGGTGTCCGCCATGGAATAGGTGACCGTCACCAGTGAGCCGATGACGGTGGGAATGATCAACTGGGCGCAGGCCCGCGGGATGGGCGCGCGCTCAAATAACTCCGTATTGGTGACTGCCAAGGGCCGGGCCCACCCCCTCTCCGCCGGGCCAGGAAACGACCGCAGACCAAGGCGCGCGTCCGGTCCTCGCCGCCGCGCCGCCACGTCTCTGTGGCCCTTCTCTCCCCTCCGCCCGCTCGTTTGCCCCATTATAGACCAGGTGGGAAAAAAATGCAAATGCGCCCCGCACGAAAAATTTGCCTTTCCGCCAATATTTTTGTAGCTTTTTTCGCCGGCATTTGATATGATAGATACAACAAAATTTGAATTGGGAGGCGAATAAGATGCGAAAGACCAAGATCATCTGCACCATCGGCCCCGCCTGCGACAACGACGAGACCCTGGAGAAGATGTGTCTGGCGGGGATGAACGTGGCCCGGCTCAACTTCTCCCACGGCACCCATGAGGAACAGCTGGCCAAGATGGTGCTGGTGAAGCGGGTGCGGGAAAAGCTGGGCCTGCCCATCGCCATGCTGCTGGACACCAAGGGCCCAGAGTACCGCATCCGCACCTTTGAAAACGGCCACATCACCCTCAGCGAGGGCGACTCCTTCACCTTCACCACCCAGCAGATCATCGGCAACCAGGAGCGGGTCGCGGTCAGCTACCCCGGCCTGGTCCGGGACCTGTCGGTGGGGGACCGGATCCTCCTGAACAACGGCCTGGTGGTCTTTGAGGTCCAGGAGCTCACCGACACCGAGGCCCACTGCCGGGTGGTGGTGGGCGGGGAGCTCTCCAACAACAAGTCCATGAGCTTTCCCAACAAGGTCCTCAACCAGGTATATCTGAGCGAGCAGGACAAGGCGGATATCCTGCTGGGCCTGCAAAACGACATCGACTACATCGCCTGCTCCTTCGTCTCCCGGGCCCAGGACATCCTGGACATCAAGGACTTCATCGCCGAGCACACCGACAAGCGCATCGGCGTCATCGCCAAGATCGAAAACCAGGCCGGCATCGACAACATCGAGGAGATCTGCGACGTGTGCGACGGCGTCATGGTGGCCCGGGGCGATCTGGGGGTGGAGGTGCCCTTCGAGCGCCTGCCCGCCATCCAGAAGGCCCTGATCTCCACCTGCCGGGTAAAGGGCAAGCTCAGCGTCACCGCCACGGAGATGCTGGAGTCCATGATCTCCTCCATCCGCCCCACCCGGGCGGAGATCTCCGACGTGGCTAACGCCGTCTACGACGGCACCGGGGCGGTGATGCTCTCCGGGGAGACCGCCGCGGGCAAGCACCCGGTGGAGGCGGTGGCCACCATGGCCAAGATCGTGGAGGAGACGGAGAACTCCATCCACTACGACAGGCGCTTCTGGAGCGCCGAGTTCCCCTTCGCCAACACGGTGGACGCCATCTCCCACGCCACCTGCGCCATGGCCATCAACATCAAGGCCAAGGCCATCGTGGCCTGCTCCCTGTCGGGCATGACGGTGCGGATGATCTCCCGCTTCCGCCCCCCCATGGACATCCTGGGCCTGACCACCAACGAGCGGGCCTGGCGGCAGCTGGCCCTCAACTGGGGCGTACAGCCCGCCATGTGCGAGGAGGTGCCCAGCACCGACATCCTCTTCTACACCGCCAAAAAGGTGGTCAAGGAGCACTTCCGCCTGGGCAAGGGGGACGAGGTCATCATCACCGGCGGCATCACCAACGGCGTCTCCGGCAACACCAACCTCATCAAGGTGGAGACCCTGTAAAAAAGCGAAAAGGCGGCGGCGGGCCCAGGCCCGCCGCCGCTTTGTCTTGTCAGAAGGAGTACCAGGGGTCGTCCCATGCGTCAAGCACGCACCACTTGCCGTCTACCTGGAACACCTGGATGGTCGGCTGGTAAGTCTCCTCCTGGCGACGCCCGTCCACCGTGACCTCCATAGACACCTCCGCCACCTGGGTGACCTTCTTCCCCAGGAGGTTCTCCCCGTCGAATATGTCCAGGAACTCCTGGAGCTGATCGTCGTCCCAGTACGTCACGTCCAGGACCTTTGTCTTCACCTGGTAGTCGCCGAAGTAGTCCTCGTAGTCCTCCACCCGCATTTCCAACTCAGGCTCATACGCCCGGACCAGTTCACGGCGGCTGTCGTAACCCTCCTCCCGCATGATCTGCCGGACCAGGGCCGGAGGCATGAGGTCCACCAGGTCTTCCAGTCCGTCCTCGTCCATGCTGGCGTGGATGAGTGCCACCGCCACGTCTTTCGGGCCGTTTCCGCACGCGGCCACACAGACCCAGAGCAGGACCAGGGCGGCGATCAACACCCCGGCGGCCACAAGGATCAAGGCGATCTTCCCGCCCCGGCCCAACCCTTTCTTTCCGACATCCGGTCCCTGCCCCTGGGGCAGGGGCGCGCCACAGGCGCCGCAAAAGGCGGCGTCCTCAAGGACCTCCGCTCCACATTTTCCACAGTACATTCGTTTTCCCCCTCTCGCCGCCGGGTCAATCCAGCTTGGCCCCGCAGTAGTTGCAAAACTGGTTCTCCTCCCCCACCGCCTTGCCGCAGGCGGGGCAGACCCGCTGAGGCTCCTCCGGCTGAGGGGCCGGGGCGGCCGCGCCGCAGGCGGGGCAGAAAGCCGCCCCCTCCGGCAACTCCGCGCCGCAGGCGGGGCACTTGCCCACGTTCTTGATGCGCTCCACCTCCGCCTGGAGGTTTTCCATCTCCTCGGTCAGGGCGCGGATGGCCTCCATCGGCCCGGCCACGTCCTCCGGGGCGGGCTGGCCACCCTTCTCGTAGCAGAGCTGGCCAAACTGGGCGAAGAGCTCCTTGCGCTCCTTCTCCTTGGCGGAGATGGCAGCGTTGAGTTTCGTGACCTGGGTGAAATTCTTGGTGGAGCGGGCGACTTCCTGCCCCGCGTCGGTGATGCGCTTGCCCAATTCCTCAAAAAACGCCATGACGTCCTCCTCCTTGATTTGCGATTTTATTCATCTGTTCACCATTTTAGCACACCGCCGAGAAAATTGCAAGAAGGACAAAAGAGAGACGGCGCGGACGCTTTCGGAAAAAACGCGAAAAAGGGGACGGCCCGATGGGCCGTCCCCTTTTTGTTGATAAAACGGGTTCAGTTGCTGGCGGTGTCCAGGTCGGTGTCGCCGCCCCAGATCATGTTCCGGCGCAGCTCCTCGCCCACGATCTCCATCTGGTGCTTGGCCAGCTGGGCGCGCTTGGAGTTGAAGAAGGTGCGGCCCATGCTCTTGTTCTCGGCGATCCAGCGACCGGCGAAGGTGCCGTCCTGGATGTCGGCCAGCACCGCCTTCATCCGGGCCTTGGTCTCCTCGTAGGGCAGGACGCGGGGGCCGGAGACGTACTCGCCGAACTCGGCGGTGTCGGAGATGGAGTAGTTCATGGCGGCCACGCCGCCCTTGTTGATGAGGTCGATGATGAGCTTCATCTCGTGGATGCACTCGAAGTAGGCGTTCTCCGG
>CANQMK010000022.1 GCA_947624895.1 uncultured Oscillospiraceae bacterium
GGGAGGCGAGAGGGAATTGCGTCCGCGCGACGTTGTCCAGACGAGGTGTAGTACCGCACTAACCCCCTTGGCACCCCCCAAGGTATAGCACCGCACAACTCCCTCGGCTCCCCCTCTGGGGGAGCTGTCAGCGAAGCTGACTGAGAGGGCGAACCTCTTTCGACAGACCCCCTCCGGGGGCGCCTGCATCGACGCCCTCTCCGTCGCCGCTTGCGCGGCGCCACCTCCCCCAGAGGGGGAGATGAGAGGGAATTGCGTTTGCGCGACGTTATCCAAAGGGGGAGGCGAGGGGGAATTGCGTCCACGCAGCGTTGTCAAGACAAGGCGCAGCAGACGCACAGCGCCGAACCTCGCAAGGAACAGCAGGCCGTTCCGCACCCCAGAGGCGGCCACGGCGGTCGTTGTGACCAGACCCCGTATGACTATGACGGACATCGTGCCGCCCAGTGGCGGCAACCTGCTGGCGTATGCGTCTTCTATCGGGCCGCCGAACTTCAGTGGTAACCGGTCCTTAGCCTAGCCCCATTCTTTTTCTTTTGGCATCCAAAACCGTTTTCTTTTTCTTCGCAAAGAAAAAGAAAATGGGTTTGGCCCCCGCCGGGAGGCGGAACCGCCCTCCTGCCCTTGGCAGGAAGCGCAGATCCCCTCCGGGGACGCCATTCCTCCGGGACGTCTCCATCAACGCCCTCTCCGACGCCGCTTGCGCGGCGCCACCTCCCCCAGAGGGGGAGGCGAGGGGGAATTGCGTTTGCGCGACGTTGTCCAGACCCGCCGCTGGAAGCCGCAAGCCCACCCGCCCCTGTCTGGCACAGCAGATGCACCGCGTCTATCCATAAAAAGTCCAGCAAGTCCGCACCGCCTGGCCTTGGAAGGTCCAGCAGACCCACTTAGCGCCCAGCCTCGCAAGGCCCAGCACCCCCGCCCCGCCGCACGAGAAAGCGGCCGCCCGGCAGGTGCCGGACGGCCGCTCTTTGTGCTGGTTGTGCTGTGCTCGCGCTAGGTCAGGTGTAGCGCTCAGACCTTCTCGATGAACCGCGCCAGGATGGTGGCGACCTCCGCCCGGGTGGCGTTGCCCTGGGGGTCCAGACGGGCGCCGTCCTTGCCGGTGAGGATGCCGTTCTGCACCGCCCAGCGCATGGCGTCCTGCGCCCAGTCGGAGATGCTGGTCACGTCGGCAAACCCGGCCATGCCCATGGCGGCGTCCACCGCCGGGGACTTGACGTACCGGTAGAGCATGGTCACCAGCTGCTCCCGGGTGATGTTGGACTCCGGCATGGTGCCGTCGGAGATGCCCTGGGCCTTGGCCCAGTCCATCGCCTTGCTGTACCAGGTGGCGCCGCCCTCGGTGTCCTGCTCATCCAGCCGGGCCAGGACGGTCATGAGCATGGCCCGGGTCATGTTCTGCTGAGGCGCGAAGGTGTTGTCGGCCACGCCCTTCATCAGGCCCTTCTCCGCCACCGTCTTCACCGCGTCGGAGAACCAATCCTGGCCCGTCACGTCCGTGAAGCTGGTGGCGGTGGATCCGGTATTGCCGGTATCGGCGTCATTGTTGTCGGTGTCCCCGGTGTTGTTTTGGTTCCCGGTGCTGGTGCTCCCGGAGGAGGGGCGGCTGCCGGTGGCTACGCCGCCGGAGGAGGACTTGGTGCCCACGATCTTGGCGTCCTCAAAGGCGGCGACGGCCTGGTTCAGCTGGGCTGTGGCGTCGTCCACCTCGTCCTGGGTCTTGGCGCTCTCCAGGGCGGCCTCCGCCTGGGCGATGGCGTCCTTCAGAGCGGTGACCACGGACTGGGGATAGACGGTCTTGCCCTTCGCCACGTCGGAGGCCTTGGTGCCGTCGGCCACCACGGCGTCGTCGCTCAGGGCGTAGACGTCCTTGGCGTTCTGGACGGCCAGCTCCAGGCCGGACAGGTCAGGGGTCTCGGGCTCCGGATCGGTCCCAGGCCCGGGCTCCTCGCCGCCCACGGCGGTGAAGGCCACGGTGGTGGGCAGGGACAGGGTGCCGCCGTAAGTCTCGATGTTCTTCAGCGCCTCCTCAGCGGTGTCCAGCTTGTACTCGCCCTTGGCCACGTAGCTGCCGGGGGCGGTGTCGAAGTTGGCGAACTTGTTTTCGTTCTCAGGATCCTCCACCTTCTGGCTCTTGTCGGTGACCACCGTGCAGTCCTTCTTGCCGGTGCAATTGGTGAACACGTCGTTGTAGCTCTTGCACACGCCGTGGGTGCCCTCGTCGATCATGGTGTCCTTGCAGTTGAGGAAGGTGTTGGCCTCGGAGAAGATGTAGGTGCTGGCCCGGAGGCTCATGCAGTAGCCGGTCTGGCCCTCATAGTAGTTGTTGTAGATGTGCATATCCGCCTGACGGGCCAGGGGGGCGCGGGAGTTCACGCTATTCCAATGGTTGTGGTGCCAGGTGATGTGGTACTGGGGATTTTTGTCCGCGCCGCCCACCAGGCTGGTCTTGTGGTTCTTCTCGAAGTAGTTGTAGCTGGAGGTCATATACAGGCCCCACTTGAAGTCCAGGGAGCCGTCGCCCTCGGCCTTGTCGCTCTCAGCGGGGTTCTCGATGTGGGGGACGTAGAAGGCGCAGTTGTGGACCCAGGCGTGGGTCACGGGCACCTCGATGGTGTCGCTGCCCCGGCCGGTCACCTCCACGCAGTCCTCGGGGACGTTGCGGAACGCCAGGTTGCGGACCTCAAAGTTCTTGGCAAGGCCCTCCTTGGCGTCGTTCTTATCCGCGCCAAAGCTGAAGCCCCAGCCGTCGATGGTGGCGTCGGTGCCGATGCCCTCCAGGGTGATGTTGGCGCCGCTGAGCATATAGGCCATGCTGCCGTTGGAGCTGCCCATCTTGAAGGCGGACACGCCCTCGGGCTTGGTCACGGTGCCCACGAAGCGGATATCCAGAGGCCGCTTGTCAAACAGGGCGATGGCGCGCAACAGGAAGAGGTTGACCTTGGATTCATTGCTGTTTAGGATCTTGCCGATGCCGGTGACCGTCATGGAGCGGTTCTCGTCCTTGGAGGAGAGGGTGACGGTCTCCTTGTTCTCGTCGGTGACGTAGAGGACGATGGCGTTGTCCTTCAGGGTGCCGTCGTCGTTGTAGGCGCCCACGCCCTCGGTGTAGGGGGTGCAGGAGCTGTCGTCGGCCACGGTCTGGTGGGCAAAGCCGGAGCGGTCGTGGGCCAGGACCTGGATGTCCTTGGCCACGTAGTCCTTGTCGCCCACGGTGACGGTCAGGTCATAGGTGCCCTCGGTCAGGCCGGGGATGTCGATGCGAACGCCGTCCTCGGCGTCACGCACCAGGTAGGTGAAGTCGTCGCCGGTGAGCTCGCCGGTCATGGTGCCGGTGTACTTCACGGCGGTGACGTCCGCGTCCTTGGCGCCCTTCAGCTCGGCGAAGAGGGTCTCCAGGCCGCCGCCGGCGCTCATGCCCTCCACCGGCACGTCGGGCTGGCTGGGCTGGTCGGGGGTGTCAGGCGTGTCGGGCGTGTCGGGCTGAGAGGGGATCCCGCCCTCCACGGTCAGGGAGATGTCGCTGAAGGTCACGTCCGCGTTCCGGGCGACGAACATCCCGATGTAGAAGTACTCGCTGTCCACGGCGGTGAGGGCGAAGTCATAGCCGCCGGTCTGGGTGGGCTCGTTGCCGAAGGTGCAGGCAAAGCCGTCGGAGTTGCTGGCGATCTTCAGGTCGTAGGTCTTACCGGCCTCCAGGGTCTCGACGGTGAGCTTCTCCCGGCCGCCCAGGGCGCCGTTCTGACGGAAGAAGCAGTTACAGGCGTTCTTGTCGCCCAGCGTGCCGGCCGCCACGTAGTCGCCCTTGATGGACTTGTCGTTGCGGTCGATGTACATATCGTCCCGGGCCATCAGGCCGAAGGCCACCTGGGTGTGCGCGTCGATCTGATTGACCGTAGCCTTGGCGGAGAGCTCGAACTGGGTGCCCACAGGCAGCTGCATGTAGTACATGGCGATGCCGTCAGAGCCGGAGGCGATCTTGCCCTTGTTGTTTTTCACCTGGATGTGCATATTGCCGTCGGCGTCGGTCTCCAGGACGTGGTTGGCAGGCGCGGCCCCCTCCAGGGCCACCTCGCCGCCGATTTCGCCGAAGACGGTGCCCTTGAAGGTCAGGGTGGAGCCGTCAGAGTTGGTGCAGGTGTAGTCCTTCCAGTACGCGCTGGCGGGCAGGTTGGGGTCGTACTCCGGCTCCACATAGTCGGGGTTGGGCACCAGGTCCTTCTCCTGGGTGGGCTCCCCGGCGGTGGTGAGGTCCACGTGCTTGCCCAGCTCGGTGCTGCCGGCCTGGAGGGCCTGGGCCAGGAGGTAGGCCACCTTCTTGGCGCCGTAGATGTTCAGGTGGGTGTTGTCCACCGAACCCTCCTTCATCGAGGTCCAGGCGTGGAGGTAGAGGGTCTTCTCCGGGCCCAGCTCGGTGTAGAGGGCGCGGGTCAGCTCGGTGAGGTCCACCAGCGCCGCGTCCTTGTCCTTGGCCAGCTGGCGGATGGCGGCGGGGTAGTCGCCCCCGGGGAAGTCGCCGCTGTCGGCGGTGACGTGGAGCTCGCTCTGGGAGAAGGTGTCACTCTTGGCACGGCGGACGATGGGGGTGCAGAGGATGGCCTCCGCCCCCGCGTCCTGGGCCAGCTTCACGTAGTTGTCGTACAGGCTCTTGGCGAAGGAGCCCTCGGTCTCCCAGTTCCCGTTGGGGTTGGTGTACCGGTCCGCCTCGGCCTTCTCGTCGTTGTGGCCAAAGCCGATGATGAGGGCGTCCCCGGCCTTGATGCCGGCCTTCAGGGTCTCGTAGTTGGCCTCGGTGAGGAAGCTCTTGGAGCTCCGCCCGGACAGGGCCAGGTTCTCCACCTTATAGGTGCCGTCCAGATAGTTGCCGATCTGGGTGCCGTAGCCGTAGCGGGGGTAGTAGTACGCGTCGTTAAACGCGCACACGGTGGAGTCCCCCACCAGCCAAAGGGTGTGCTCCGGCTCCGCCGCCAGCGCGCCCATACCGGGGAGCATGATCCCCAGCATCAGGGCCGCCACGCACAGGGCGGAGAGGAGCTTTTTGGACAGTTTCTTCATGTTTTGTACCTCCTGCCTGTTGGATTTGGGCAAAGTGACCAGCCTATAAGGGAAGTATACCACACCCGTCCCCGTTTTCCAAGTGTTTTTTCCCGGAAATCCCGGGGGGAGGGGATAAAAAAAGCGGCCCCCGAGTTTCCTCGGGGGCCGCGGAGACGGACGGGCGTTACTTCAGGGTGAGGCCCAGGGCGGCGGCCAGGTCGGTCAGGCGGTAGCAGGTGTACCCGCCCTTGGCGGCGTCGTTGAAGACCACGGCCTTCAGCTGGGCCAGCTGGCCGTTGAGGGTGGTGGGGAAGGTGGGGTGGACGTAGACCACGCCGCCGGTGAGGGCGGAGGTGTCGGCGGGGCCAGAGGGGACATACGCCTGTCCGGGCACCAGGGCCACGCCGTTGTTCCAGGTCACGTTGAACTGGGCGGAGGTGCCGGTGAGGGCGGCGGCGGCGTCCCGGACCCAGACGTACTCCGTCCCGTCTATGGTGAGGGTGGGCAGGGAGACGGTCTTGCCGTCCACCGTCACGGCGTGGGTGCCGGCCTTCGCCTCGGCGAAGGTGTGGGTGGAGATGTCCATGTTCTTCCCGGCGAAGGCGTCCCAGTCACCCAGGAAGGAGGCCACGGTGATGGGGGTGCCGTCGGTGAGGGCGGGGGTGGTGAACTGCTTGGCCCAGGTGACCCGCTTGCTCAGGTTGTCCAGGCCGGGGACCGCCTCCACCGTGCCGTACTCCCCGCACAGGGGGGACTGGCCGCTGAGGGAGTCGAACCAGCCCTCGGGGAGGATGAGGGAGTCGTTGCTGTAAGAGGGCTCGATGACGGTGTCATAGAACACGGCCTCGCCGGTCTTGGCCTCCCAGGGGCGGCCGAAGTAGCCGGGCTTGGAGACCAGGGCGGAGGCGGTGTCCACCCCGGGGGTGGTGTAGGTGACGGTGCAGTTATACATCAGGAAGCCCCGGGTGGAGGTGTGCCGGGGGGCGGTGATGTAGCCCAGGTCGAACTCGTGCTCGCCGGTGTTGAAGATCAGGTCGCACTTGGCGAAGACGGCGGTCATGGGGCCGTAGATGTAGTCGGTGGAGCCCAGGATGTCGCAGTCGTAGAAGGCGGCGAAGGTGTTGTCCCCGCCGTAGAGGGTGTCCTGACGACCGATGAACTTGCAGTTTTCAAAGTACATCTCCGAGCAGTTGTCCCCCATGGCCAGGGCCCCGGCCCGCTCCTTGTAGACGTAGTTCTGCACGGTGGTGTCCCCGGCGGTCTTCATCTCCGCCCGGGGGGCGGCCTTGTCCTCCTTGCACTCGGAGTTGGGGACAATCACGTCGGTGAGGGACTTGGGGGAGATGTACTGGTTGAAGGAGTTCTCAAAGATGATCCCCTCCGCCCGGAAGCCGCTGGCCTTGACGATGACGGTGGAGTTCCAGTAGCTGTCGTTGTCCACGCCGTCGCCGGGGTTGACGAAGGACTCGTAGCCGTTCTCCTTGTTCACCTGGAGGAGGTCCTCATGGTACTTGCAGTCGTCCCCCATGGAGTAGTAGTTGTAGCCGCAGCCGTAGTAGTGGGTGATGCGAACGGCGTTGGGGGTGATGTCCACGCCCTTGTTCATCAGCTCCAGGCTGGGGGTGGGGCTGGCGTTCTTCAGGGTGACGTTGGGCACGTCCACCACCAGCATCTCCTCGTAGTTCCCCGGCTGGATGGAGATGGTCACCCGCTGGCCGGAGGCCCGGTCCATCCGGCGCACGGCGTCCATGGCGTCGTTGAGGGTGGTGTAGTCACAGCCCTGGGCGCCCACGGTGACGGTGGCCTGGTAGGGCAGGGTGGCGGGGGCGGCGGAGGAGCGGAAGGGCACGGTCTTGGTCACGTCGGCCCCGGTCACCACCACGTTGGAGGTGAGGGCCTGCTCGTAACCGGCCACGCCGGTGACCTTGAGGTCATAGGTGCCGTCCCGCAGGGCGATGGCGTCCGGGCCGGTGAAGGTGTAGACGTAGGGGTAGACGTTCTCGCTGTTGTAGGGCACCAGGCGCTCGTTCCCGGCCTCCCCGGCCTCGTCCAGGTTGGTGAAGGTGAAGGCGGCGCTGGCCAGGGCGGCGGCGTCCATGCCGGAGGGGGCGATGGTCACCTTGTGGGTGGGCTTGGCGGAGAAGGCGATGTCGGCGGTGGCGTCGGTGTCATAGGAGACGGTGCCGGTGCTGGCCAGGTCGTAGTCGTTCACCCCGGCCACGCCCAGGAGGTAGGAGTCCCCCTTGGCCAGGACGGCGGTGTAGCTGTCCCCGGTGATGGTGACCTGGGGGACGTAGACGGTGTCGGCGGTGAAGGTGAGCTGGAGCTTGGCCAGGGCGGCGGCGTCGATGCCGGTGAGTTTACCGGTGACGGTGACCAGGGGGACAGCCGCCACGGTGAGGTCAAGGGTCTGGCTGGCGGCTGTGCCGTCCAGGGTCAGGGTGGAGGTGCCCTCCACCACGTAGCCGTTGGCGTCCAGCAGGGAGACGGCGTAGGTGAAGGGGGCGGGCAGCTCGGTGGAGTAGCCGGAGGCGCCCACCTGGGCGGCGGTGACCGCGCCGTTGGTGGTGTTGGTGAAGGCGATGGAGTAGCCGCTGAGCTCGGCGGGCTGGGTCACCGCGCCGGAGACCACGGTGTGCTTGGCCCGCTCCCGGTAGATCCGGGCGATGACCAGCTTCTCGGTGGCGGACCAGAATTTATAGGTGCCGCTCTCCCGGGGGTAGAAGACCATGGTCTGAGCGTTGTTGGCCCCCCGGGTGAAGTTCTGCTGGTCCTCCACGCCGTCGGGTCCCTCAAAGGTGATGAGGGACTCCCCGCCGTTGGACCCGGCGATCACCGTGACCTTGTCCCCGGCGTTGAGCTGGATGGACAGGTACACGTCCGGGTTCTTGCCGGAGTTGGAGTAGAGGTAGCCCTGGTAGACGGTGCCGTCCTCCCCGGTGAGGCTCTTGTCGTCCTTGCGGGTGAGGGCGGGGTTCACCGTGCGGATGCGGTGGGTGTTGGGCTTGCCACCGTCGTTGAAGGCGATGCCGGTGGCGCTCTGGAAGCTGGGGATGGTGTTCCCGGCGGTGCCGGGGGTCACGTCGTCGGGATACCAGCTGTTGATCTCCCCGGCGTTGAGCATATTATTATAGGTGTTCTCGTCCAGCTGTTCGCCGCCGAAGTCCCAGACGTCGATCTTGCCCGGGTCGGCGGCGGCGGAGGCGGGCAGGGCCCCCGCCAGGAGCATGGAGGCCAGCATGGCCAGCGACAGCGCCGCCGCCATGAGCCGGGTGAGACGGTTTTTTCTCATGGTACATTCCTCCAAACATATTTTCCCCCGCCGGGGCGGAGGTTTTTTCCGAAGCGGGACAGGCCACCCCAACCTCGCGGAGCCTCCCGGGGCGGCGGGGACGAGCCCCCTTACGCCAGGGCGGGGGCGGGGGGCTGGAAGGTCCGCAGATAGGCCAAAAATTCCTCTTCCGGCAGGGGCTTGGAGAAGAAGAAGCCCTGGATGTACTCGATGCCCAGGTCGCGGATGGCCTGGAACTCCTCGGCAGTCTCCACCCCCTCGGAGACGATGGACAGGCCCATGCTGTGGATCATCCGCACCGCGGCGTTCATCACCTGGCGGGCCCGGTCGTTGACGAAGTAGGCCTGGGTGATCTCCCGGTCGAATTTCGCCACGTCCACGGGCATATCCATGATGTAGCTCAGGTTGGACTGGCCGGTGCCGAAGTCGTCCAGGGCGAAGGACACGCCCACGTCCATGAGCCGGTCCATGTTCATCAGCAGCAGCCGCTTTTCGTGGATGGCGGCGGACTCGGTGATCTCCAGGTTGATCTGCTTGGGGTCGATGCCGTACCGGCGCATGATGTCGATGTAGTCCATGGCCAGGTCCGCGTAGCCGCACTGGATCACCGACAGGTTCACGTCGATGTTGGCCAGCCCCAGCTCCTCCAGGGGGTGGTCCTTGATGAAGCGGCAGACGTGCTCGAAGATCAGCCGCCCCAGGCGGAGGATCATGCCGTTGTTCTCAGCGATGGGGATGAACAGCCCCGGGGAGATGATCCGCCCCTCGTCGTCCCGGATGCGGACCAGGGCCTCCGCCCCGGTGACCCGCCGCTGGGAGATGGAGTAGATGGGCTGGTAGAAGACCTCGATGCGGTCCTCGGCGATGGCGTTGGCCAGCAGCCGCTCCACCTCCCGGTCCCGGCGGATGCCGTCGATGAGCTGGGCGTCCACCGTCAGCCGGTCCACCTCGGGGAAGTGCTTGATGGCGATGTCCCGGATGAGGGAGAGGAGGTCGTCGTGCTGGGGGTCGATCACCTGGGCGCTGGGCATGAACAGCCAGTGGATCTTCAGGGGCAGGGCGTACTCCGCCTGGCCCCGCCGGGCCAGGTAGCCGTCGATCTGGTCCATGGCGTCCTGGGCCTCCTCCGGGGTGTCGAAGAGGAGGTAAATCCGCTCCCCGTCCTCCCGGAAGACCATCCAGCGCTTGTGGCTCTCCAGGAAGAGCATCAGGTCCAGGCGGGACTCCTCGGCGTTCTCCTGTCCCCGGGCGAAGAGGAGGACCAGGGCGGAGAAGTCCCGCCCCTGGCCGTAGAGCTGGCTCAGATAGGACTTCAGCACGTCCCGGCGGAAGAGGCCGGTCTGCCGGTCCAGGTTCCCCTCCGGGTTCTCCAGGCTGAGGTAGATGATGAGCACCCCCGTGGCGCAGGCGAACCCGGCCAGGAGGAGGCTGCCAAAGGCGATCTGCACCGCGAAGCTGCCCAGCCACAGGGACATCCACACCAGCACCGCCCCCCGGCGGCGGTGGTTCATCCGGGACTGCTCCCGGAAGAGGAGGAAGATGATGGCCGACAGATAGAGGACGATGAAGACGTAGGTGGCGTAGACGCTGGGGCCGCAGGTGTAGTCCACCACGCCCCGGGCGTTGTGGTGATACTGGATGGGCAGGGCCAGGATGACCACCGCCGCCACCAGGCCCAGAAGGCTGTTGCGCAGGCCGTCCCGCCGCAGATGCTCCGGGTGGGCGTAGTGGATGTCGGCGCAGATGTAGAGCAGGGTGACCGCCCCCATGGCGGGCATGGTGAGCAGATACGCCTTGCACACCAGGTTGACCGGCCACCAGGGCAGGGCGTGGCCCATGGCCATGGCGGAGTTGATGGCCAAAATGGAGCCCACGTCCAGCAGCAGGCAGACCAGGCTCACCAGCATGATCCAGCGAAAGACCCGCTCGGTGAGCAGGTTGGAGCGGCGCTGACGACCCTGGAAAAAGAGCAGGATCAGCAGCACGGCGATACCGCAGCATTGGATCTGGATACTCATGGTGATACGCCTCCGCCTGCGAAGCTGAGATCGGCATACAGCTACTTATACAGACTAAGTATAGCAGAAAGGTTTTGGAAAGGGAAGAGGAAAATGAAAATTTCCCGGCGGCGGGAAAATTGTGGATTTGCCCTTGCCTTTTTGGATGGGACGTGGTATCATAGGAAAACAGTGCGCTAAAACTGTAATGCGGTAGCGTGATAAATTCTCCCCCGCGCGGAGCCGTCGGCGCCTGTATAAGGAGGCTTTGTTCTATGACCACAGCGCAATTCTGCATCCTGTCCGCCATCGTCATCTACCTGGCGGCGACCATTCTCATCGGCTTCATCTTCAGCCGCAGGAGCAGCGAGGGCAGCTCGGACTTCTACCTGGGCGGCCGGAAGCTGGGCCCCTACGTCACCGCCATGAGCGCCGAGGCCAGCGATATGTCCAGCTACCTGCTCATGGGCCTGCCCGGCCTGGCCTATCTGGCCGGCGTGGCGGAGGTGGGCTGGACGGTGATCGGCCTGGCGGTGGGCACCTACCTCAACTGGCTCATCGTGGCCCGCCGTCTGCGCCGCTACTCCGCCCAGCTGGGGGCCTTCACCCTGCCCGACTACTTCTCCCGCCGCTACGGAGATAAGCGCCACAGCCTGGCCGCCATCGCGGCGGTGGTGATCCTGGTCTTCTTCGTGCCCTACACCGCCTCCGGCTTCTCCGCCGTGGGCAAGCTGTTCAACAGCCTGTTCGGGGTGGACTACCACGTGGCTATGATCGTGGGCGCGGTGGTGATCATCGGCTACACCGCCCTGGGCGGCTTCCTGGCCGTGTCCACCACCGACTTCATCCAGAGCGTGGTGATGACGATCGCCCTGCTGGCGGTGCTGATCTTCAGCGTGGGCCAGGCCGGCGGCATGGGCGCGGTGCTGGAGAACGCCAAGTCCCTGCCGGGGTATCTGAACCCCACCCAGGGCTATGACGTGGCCAACAACGCCGCCGGGTCCTTCGGGGCGCTGAGCATCTTCTCCACCCTGGCCTGGGGCCTGGGCTACTTCGGCATGCCCCACATCCTCCTGCGCTTCATGGCCATCCGGGACGAGAAGGAGCTGACCACCTCCCGCCGGGTCGCCTCGGTGTGGGTGGTGATCTCCATGGCGGTGGCCATCCTGATCGGCGTGGTGGGCAACGCCGTGGTGAAGGCGGGCAAGCTCTCCGCCACCGCGGTGGCCGACCTCTCCGCCCAGGGGGGCGAGACCATCGTGGTCCACCTCTCCGACCTGATGAGCCGCTACGGCATCTTCCTGGCCCTCATGGCCGGCGTGGTGCTGGCGGGCATCCTGGCCGCCACCATGTCCACCGCCGACTCCCAGCTCCTGGCCGCCGCCTCCAGTATGTCCCAGAACCTCCTCCAGGAGTTCTTCGGCGTGCGGATGAAAGAGCGCACCGCCATGCTGGTGGCCCGGCTGACGGTGGTGGGGATCGCCCTGGTGGCGGTGGTCCTGGCCTGGGACCCCAATAGCTCGGTGTTCCGGGTGATCTCCTTCGCCTGGGCGGGCTTTGGCGCGGCCTTCGGGCCGGTGGTGCTCATGAGCCTGTTCTGGAAGCGGAGCAACAAGTGGGGCGCCCTGGCCGGGATGGTGGCCGGCGGCGTGATGGTCTTCGTGTGGAAGTTCCTGGTGGCCCCCCTGGGCGGTGCCTGGGCCATCTACGAGCTGCTCCCCGCCTTCCTGGTGGGCTGTGCCGTGATGGTGGTCGTCTCCCTGGTCACCCCCGCCCCCGACCAGGCGGTGCAGGACGCCTTCGAGAAGTCCAAGCAGGCGGACTGACCCCCCAAGGCTCTACATACGTTGCAAAAAGGCCCGCGCCATCCGGCGCGGGCCTTTCGTCTGCCTTGGGAGGTGGGGCTTTGCCCCGCCGCTTACTTTCCGTTCCCGCCGAAGAGGTGGAACCGCTTTTTGGGCTCCGGCTCCGGCTTGGGCTCCGCCGGGGGCGCGGGCTCCTTGGCCTCCTCCGGCCCACCCTGGGCGGGGTGGAGGACGGCCCCCGCCTGTTTCAGGACGGGGGAGGCCTCCGCCAGGATGTCCAGGCTCCGCACCAGCAGTTCAAAGGCCACCCGGTCCAGGTTGACGGTCTCCTGGGGGATGTCCATCTGCATACTCACGGAGTCGTCCTCGTGGAGGACGAACTTGGCGTAGCGGTACTGCTGATTGAGCTGGTTGAGGGCGGACAGGACGGCGGCGGCGGTGTCCGGGGCGGCCTGGGCGAAGTTGAAACAGCGGAAGGCCACGTCGTTCTTGTCGCTGGAGGAGATGAAGTGGAAGGTGGCCGAGTCCCCGGAGTTCAGGTCGAAGCCGGTGACCACGGCGGAGGAGTCCTGCCCCTCCATCACGTCGCACCGGACCTGGTGGTCCAGAAGGGCCTGCTGGATGACCTTGCTGGGTGGATAGATCATGGAAAAAACCTCCTGTTTCGTTGTGGGTGGCGGCTCACGCCGTGGGCGGCTGGCGCAGGGGGGAGAAGAAGCCCACGGCCAGCCCCAGGACCTGGACGTGCTCCAACTCCGCCTCGGCGTACTCCAGGTCGGGGTAGAGGGGGTTGCAGGCCCGGAGGGTGATCCGGTGGCGGTCGGGGGAGTAGTAGACCCGCTTCAGCGTGGCCTCGTCCCCGATCCGCACCGCGGCGATCTGGCCGTTCTCCACCTCCGGCTGGGCCCGGATGTAGACCAGGTCCCCGTCGAAGATGCGGGCGTTGATCATGGAGTCCCCCTGACAGCGCAGGGCGAAGTCGGCGTGGATGGAGTCGGGGGCGGAGACGGTCTCGTCGGCGTTCTCCACCGCCAGGATGGGCTTGCCGCAGGCGATGGTGCCGATGAGGGGCACGTCCCGCAGGCCGGGGAGGGGGAGGACGTTCTCCGGCAGGCTGGTCTCCCAACCGGTGAGGTACCCCGGCGTGGTGCCCAGGGCCTGGGCGAAGAGCAGGATCTTGTCCGCGTTCAGACTGACCACGCCCTTCTCGATCTTGGCGATGGAGGAGCGGTCCGTGTAGCCCACCCGCTGGGCCAGGGCCTCCTGGGACAGCCCCCGGTCCTCCCGCAGACAGCGAATTTTTTCGTGCAGCTCCATAGCGCGCACCACCTTTCTGCGTCCAGCTTACCACGATCGTGAAAAATTGTCAACAAAATTTTTCAAACCCCCCAAAAAAGGTTGACAAGCTTTCACGGATATGCTATGCTAAGGACGTGAAAGACATTCACAAACAGAGCGGTAAAGAGGAAAAACCTCACGTTTTAGGCGATAACAGCCTGTTTTTTTGGCCTAAGAGGTGAATGTAATTCACAAAAAAGAAAAAAGAGAGGAGACAGCCATGGAGAAAACGTGGAGGGCGAGAGACTTTGTCTGCCCCTACTACCGGCGGGCCAGGGGGCGGCGGGTGGACTGCGAGGGGGGATGCCGGGTGGAGCTGCCCGACCAGGCGGCCTTCGACCGCTACGCGGCGGCCTACTGCGCCCACCTGCCCGGCTGGGAGCGGTGCACCCTGGCCCAGGCCAGGACGAGGTACTACGATGAGAAGTCGGGACAGTGAGGTGGCCCGGGCCTACCTCCGGCGGATCACCGGCTACGAGGTCACCGAGGTGAAATCGGAGTACAAGGTGAACGAGGAGGGGGAGCTGGAGCTGCAGAAGCGGACGGAGAGCCTCAAGCACGTCCCCGGCGACCCCCGGGCGGCGGAGTTCTGGCTGACCAACCGCCGTCCCCAAGAGTGGCGGCCCGCCCGCCTCCTCCGGGGGGAGGAGCCGGAGGGGGAGGCCCCGGGGGTGGTGGAGCTGCCCCCGGTCCTCCCGGAGGGGTCGCTGTTGGGGGAGGAGCGGGATGGGTAAGGTCATCTGGTCCCCCCAGCCCCGGCAGGCGGCCTTCCTGGCCCGGCCGGAGTGGGAGGCGCTGTACGGCGGGGCCGCCGGGGGCGGCAAGAGCGAGGCCCTGGTGATGGAGGCCCTGCGGCAGGTCCACATCCCCCACTACAAGGGCCTCATCCTCCGCAAGACCTACCCCCAGCTGGGGGAGCTGGTGGACAAGACCCTGCGCTACTACCCCCGGGCCTTCCCCGGGGCCAAGTACAGCGAGAGTCGGCACACCTGGACCTTCCCCAGCGGGGCGCGGATCGTCTTCGGGTCCATGCAGTACACCGACGACCGGGAGAAGTACCAGGGCGCGGCCTACGACTACATCGCCTTCGACGAGCTGACCCACTTCACCTGGGAGGAGTACAGCTACCTCTTCTCCCGGTGCCGCCCCAACGGGCCGGGGACCCGGTGCTACATCCGAGCCACCGCCAACCCCGGCGGGGTGGGCCACGGCTGGGTGAAGGAGCGCTTCATCACCGCCGCGCCCCCCATGACCACCATCTGGACCGATCTGGAGTTCCAGGGCCCGGAGGGCTACACCCTCCGGGGGCGGCGGTCCCGGGTGTTTATCCCCGCCAAGGTCACCGACAACGCCAAGCTCCTGGAGTACCACCCGGACTACCTGCTCAACCTGGCCTCCCTCCCGGAGGCCCAGCGCCGGGCGCTGTTGGAGGGGGACTGGGACAGCTTCTCCGGCCAGGTGTTCACCGAGTGGCGCAACGACCCGGCGGGGTACGCCACCGGCCGGGGCACCCACGTGATCGACCCCTTCCCCATCCCGGCGAGTTGGAGCCTGTGGCGGGGGTTCGACTGGGGCTACGCCCGGCCCTTCTCGGTGGGGTGGTACGCCGTGGACCCCGACCGGCGGCTCTACCGGATCCGGGAGCTCTACGGCTGTACCGGAGCGCCCAACGTGGGGGTGAAGTGGGACCCCGCCCGGGTGGCCCGGGAGATCCGCCGGATTGAGAGCGAGGACCCCAACCTGCGGGGTCGGCGGATCGTGGGGGTGGCGGACCCGGCCATCTTCGCCTCCGACGGCGGGGAGAGCGTGGCCGCCCTCATGGCCCGCCAGCAGGTCCACTGGGAGCGGGGGGACCACCAGCGCCTCCCGGGGAAGATGCGCGTCCACGACCGCCTGGCCTTTGACGAGGAGGGCCGGCCTATGCTCTACGTCTTCTCCACCTGTCGGCACTTCATCCGCACCCTCCCCGCCCTGGTGTATTCCCAGACCGACGTGGAGGACGTGGACACCCAGGGGGAGGACCACATCTACGACGAACTGCGCTACGTCTGCATGGCCGACCCCATGCCGCCCCGCCCCCGGCGGACGGCGATCCCGGCCTCCGGCCCGCTGGAGCGGGCGGCGGACCCGGCGCGATTTTACAGGAGGTATTGAGATGGATGAACGGAAAAACGACCCCGCCCTCCCCGTGGGGGAGGCGGAGGTGACCGCCGCCCTGGCCACCCTGGCGGCCTACCGCCGGGGGAAGGCCAACCTGGAGCGGCGGGTGGTGGAGGACGAGCGGTGGTATCAACTCCGCCACTGGGACGTGATCGGTGCCCCCCGGGACGGGGAGCGGCCCCGGCCCGCCTCCGCCTGGCTCTTCAACGCCATTCTGAACAAGCACGCCGACGCCATGGACAACTTTCCCCAGATCGACGTCCTGGCCCGGGAGCCCTCCGACGAGCCGGACGCCAAGCTGCTCTCCGCCGTCCTGCCCGTCATCCTGGAGCGGTGCGACTTCGAGGGCACCTACTCCCGGGGCTGGTGGGAGAAGCTGAAGCACGGCACGGCGGTGTACGCCCCCCTGTGGAACAGCGAGCTGGAGAACGGCCTGGGGGACGTGGAGGTGGGCCTGGTGGACCTGCTGAACATCTTCTGGGAGCCGGGGATCGGCGACATCCAGAAGAGCCGCAACCTCTTCGTGGTGGATCTCCGGGACAACGACCTGCTGGAGGAGGAGTACCCCCAGCTGGCCGGGCGGCTGGGGGGCGGCGGCCAGGGGGAGATCCCGGAGTACGTCTGCGACGACGGGGCGGACCTGTCCGGGAAGACGGCGGTGGTGGACTGGTACTACAAGCGCCGCCGCCCGGAGGGCGGGAGCGTCCTCCACTACGCCAAGATCTGCGCCGGACAGCTCCTCTACGCCAGCGAGAACGACCCCGCCCTGGCCGGGCGGGGCTGGTATGACCACGGCCAGTACCCCTTCGTCTTCGACACCCTCTTCCCCGAGAAGGGCACCCCGGTGGGCTTCGGCTACGTGGCGTTGTGCAAGAACCCCCAGCTCTACATCGACAAGCTCTCCCAGATCATGCTGGAGAACGCCATGATGAGCGGGAAGAAGCGCTTTTTCATCGGGGCCAACACCGGGGTGAACGAGGCGGAGTTCCTGGACTGGGCCTCCCCCCTGGTCCACGTGGAGGGGGCCAACAACCTGGACGAGGCCCACATCCGGGAGATCGAGACCACCCCCCTGGACGGGGTGTTCCTGCGGGTGCTCCAGATGAAGATCGACGAGATGAAGGAGACCGCCGCCAACCGGGACGTGTCCCAGGGCTCCGCCGGGGCGGGGGTCACCGCCGCGGCGGCCATCACCGCCCTCCAGGAGGCGGGGAACAAGTCCAGCCGGGACATGATCGCCGGGAGCTACCGGGCCTACGCCCGGCTGGACGGCCTCATCATCGAGCTCATCCGCCAGTTTTACAGCCAGAGCCGCTCCTTCCGCATCCTGGGCCCCGGCCCGGAGAGCGGGTTCACCCACTACTCCAACGCCGGCCTCCAGGACCAGGTGGTGGGCCGGGACAGCGCCGGAAGCGCCCTGGTGCGCCGCCCGGTGTTCGACGTGAAGCTCCAGACCCGGAAGCGCAACCCCGTCTCCCAGGCCGGGCAGAACGAGCTGGGCCAGGCGCTCTACGCCGCCGGGTTCTTCGACCCCCAGCGGGCGGAGGAGGCGCTGGTGGCCCTGGAGGTGATGGACTTCCCCGGCAAGGAGCGGGTGGAGCGGGCCCTCCGGGCCAACCTGGAGGCCCGGGAAGGGGCGGCGGCCACGCCCCCCGCCCCGGCCAAGCCCCGGGGGGACGCGGCGGAGCGGCCCGCCCCCGGCGAGGCCAAGCCCCAAGGGGCGGCGAAAGCGCCCAGTTCCCCGACCAGTTCCCAAGGGTCGGCGGAAAAAACGCCCAGTTCCCCGACCAGCCCCAAGAGGGCGGCGGAAAAAACGCCCGCTTCCCCGACCGTCTCCCGGGCGAGGACGGAGCGGGAGCCCGCCACCCAGGAGGTCCGGCGGTGATCCGGGCGCGGTATCTCCGCCGGGGGGAGCGGCGGCGGCTCACCCTCCGGGGCCACGCCACCGGCAGCCCCGCCGTCTGCGCCGCCGCCTCCGCTCTGCTGTGCGCCCTGGCGGGCTGGCTGCGGCGGGCGGAGGCCCCGGGGCTGGAGCTGACCCTCCGGCCCGGGGATGGACAGGTGGCCTGCGAAGGCGGGGCGGCGGAGGAGACGGCCTTCCAGATCGTCCTCACCGGCCTGGCCCAGCTGGCGGCGCTTCGGCCCGACCTGGTGGAGCTGGACCGGGAGGAGACGGCATAGCCCCGCGCCCGGCGCGGCGGCGGAAAGGAGAAGAGAGCATGGAGACAAAGGTGGAACGACCGGCGGCGCGAACCGCCGAGACTTCATTGGGTGGGTCCCTGGCAGGCCCCGTGTCCACCCAGCGGGGCAGTTCGGGCGGGGCGGCGGAGCACGCCGCCGGAGGGAGCTCCGTCGCCGGGAGCGAGAGACAGCGCCCCCCGGAGGGGGAGGGCCCGGAGGCCCGCATGGCCCGCTACCGGGCGCTGGTGGACGGGGAGTTCAAGGACCTGTTCACCGCCGACACCCAGCGGATCATCGACCGGCGCTTCAAGGAGACCCGGGGCCTCCGGGAGGCCCTGGAGGCCCAGCGGCCCGTGCTGGAGCGGCTGATGGACCGCTACGGCGTGGCCCGGGGCGACCTCCCCGGCCTGGCCGCCGCCGTGGAGGCGGAGGACGCCCGCCGGGACCGGGAGGCGGCGGAGCTGGCCCGCCTGCTGGAGGAGACCGCCCGCCAGGCCGCCCAGGAGCGGGAGCGGGCCCTGGTCCAGAACATCCTGGCCCGGGGCGTCCGGCCCCCGGAGAACGGCGGCGGGGCGGGAAACGGCCTCACCACCCGGCTGGACCCGGGGCGGATGACCCCCGCCCAGCGGGAGGAGATCGCCCGCCGGGCCGCCAAAGGGGAGCGCATTACGTTTTCGTGAGAAAGGAGAAAAAAGACCGATGAAAAACCTGCTTGACAAGACCGACCTGCTGCCGGTGGAGCTGACCCTCTTCGACGGCGAGTCCAACCCCAACACCACCGCCACCCCGGGCCTGAGCCCGGAGATGCGGCGCTACTACGGCCAGTACCTCATCGACCTGGCCCAGCCCGAGCTGGTCCACGACCAGTTCGGCCAGAAGCGGAACATCCCCCAGGGCAGCGGCAAGACCATCCTCTTCCGCCAGTTCGACGCCCTGGCCGAGCTGACCCAGCCTCTCACCGAGGGGGTGACCCCCGACGGCCAGAGCCTGAACGTGAAGACGGTGGAGTCCACCGTGAAGCAGTACGGCGGCTACCTCACCCTGTCCGACGTGCTGGAGCTGACGGCGGTGGACAACAACATCCTCCAGGCCACCAAGCTCATCGCCTCCCAGGCGGGGCGGACCCTGGACACCATCACCCGGGAGATCCTCAACGCCGGGACGGTGGTGCAGTACGCCGACGGCTCCGTCTCCTCCCGCTCCGCCCTGACCTACACCGACGCCGAGCACAACCACAACCTCACCGTGGCGGCGGTGAAGAAGGCGGTGCGCTACCTGGAGAGCCAGGACGCCCGGAAGATCAAGGGCTCCTTCGTGGGGATCATCCACCCCAACGTGAAGTTCGACCTGATGAGCGACCCGGAGTGGAAGCGGCCCCACGAGTACGGTGACAGCCGGGAACTCTACCAGGGGGAGATCGGGGAGCTGTATGGCGTGCGGTTCGTGGAGACCTCCCGGGCCAAGGTGTTCAAGAAGGCGGGGGCCTCCGGGGCGGACGTGTACGCCACCCTCATCCTGGGGGACGACGCCTACGGCGTCACCGAGGTGGAGAACGGCGGCCTCCAGCACATCGTCAAGCCCCTGGGCTCCGCCGGCAGCGCCGACCCCCTGGACCAGCGCTCCACCGTGGGCTGGAAGGCCCTCAAGACCGCCGAGATCCTGGTGCCCCAGTACATCGTGCGGATCGAGACCACCGCCACGCCCTGAGGAGAAGCGCGAGGGTAGACGCGTAGGCGGACTAAGACCCGGAGCGGAGCGGAATGGCAGAGGGGCCAAGGCCCCGGCGCCATTTCGCGCAGTCGCAGGGGCTTAGAACCGCCGGCCATGCGTCCAACCCGAGCGTGACAGGGGAGAAGCGTGAGGGTAGACGCATAGGCGGGCTAAGACCTGGAGCGGAGCGGAATGGCAGAGGGGCCAAGGCCCCGGCGCCATTTCGCGCAGTCGCAGGGGCTTAGAACCGCCGGCC
>CANQMK010000023.1 GCA_947624895.1 uncultured Oscillospiraceae bacterium
AGCGTGAAGGTCTCCGACTTCGGCATCGCCCGCATCACCTCCGCCCAGCAGGCCACCCTCACCCAGGAGGCCCTGGGGTCGGTGCACTATATCTCCCCCGAGCAGGCCCGGGGCAGTCATATCGACGCCCGGAGCGACATATACTCCGCCGGGGTGGTGCTCTACGAGATGATCACAGGCCGCCTGCCCTTCGAGGGGGAGTCCCCCGTGGCGGTGGCCATCCAGCACATCAACTCCATCCCCCTCAGCCCCCGGGAGCTGAACCCGGACCTCCCGGAGGCGCTGGAGGCCATCACCATGAAGGCCATGGCCCCCGACCCGGACGAGCGGTATCTCAGCGCCGACGAGATGCTGGCCGACCTGGAGGAGTTCCGCAAGAACCCCAACATCAACTTCGATTACAGCGCCGAGGACCTGAAGAGCGGCGGCGAGCCCACCCGCCCCGTCCCCGTGGGGCCCATCCACGAGGCGGAGGAGGACAAGTCCTGCGCCCGGTCCCGGCGGGACGAGGAGGAGCTTATGGACGACTACGACGACAGGGGCGGGCCGGTGTGGCCCATCGTCCTGGCGGCGGCGGCCATCCTGGTGTTCATCATCGGGATCATCTGGTTCCTCTTCACCTTCAAAGAGATGCTCTTCCCCACCAGCGGGCCGGTGGACCCCTCCCCCTCCCCCTCGGTGGAGGCCAGCCTGGACCCCAGCCTGGAAGAGGTGGTCATCCCGGAGAGCATCGTGAATATGGAGGCCCGGACCGCCCGCCTCCAGCTGACCCGCCTGGGGATCGACTATGAGGAGGTGGAGGACCACTCCGACTCCATCCTGGAGGGCCGGATCATCAAGACCATCCCCGCCCCCGGGGAGACGGTGCGCCGGGGGGAGACCATCACCCTGGTGCGGAGCCTGGGCCCGGAGGTCAGGACAGCCACCATGATCGACCTCACCGGCAAGAGCGAGAAGGAGGCCCGCGACCTGCTCGCCGAGCTGAAGCTGCAGGTGGGCACGGTCACCCCGGAGCACAGCGACCGGCCGGAGGGCCAGGTGGTGTGGCAGAGCGTGCCCATCCTGGCGAAGGTGCCGGAGGGGACGACGGTGGACCTGCGCGTCAGCGACGGGCCGGAGGAGTCCGCCGCCCCCAGCGAGAGCCCCGAGCCCTCGGAGGGCGCCCAGCCCTCCGGCATCCCCATAGAGTCCAGCTCCCCCGCCCCGTCGGCGGAGCCCTCCGCGGACCCGTCGTCCGATGCCTCTGACGCCCCGGAGCCCAGCGCCAGCGCCAGTGCC
This sequence comes from uncultured Oscillospiraceae bacterium, assembly GCA_947624895.1. Taxonomy (GTDB): domain Bacteria; phylum Bacillota; class Clostridia; order Oscillospirales; family Oscillospiraceae; genus MGBC124762. The sequence continues at coordinate 1,279 of CANQMK010000023.1, forward strand.
GAGCCCAGCCAGCCCCCCATGAGCCAGAAGGCCATCTTTGTTCACCTGCCCGAGGGGGCGGGGGCCAAGGACTCGGTCCAGGTCCGCATCGAGGTGGACGGCCAGGTGGTCCACGACGAGGCCCATGAGACCTTCGCCTTCCCCATCTCCCCCCTGGTGCCCGGCCGGGGCACCCAGCAGGTGAGCGTCTACGTGGACGGGGTGCTGGAGGAGCAGTACGTGGAGACCTTCAGCAGCTGATGGCCCAGGGTGTGATCATGAAGGCCCTGTCCGGGTTCTACTACGTGGACCTGGAGGGGCGCACCGTCACCTGCCGGGGCAGGGGAAAGCTGCGCTATGAGAAGGTCAAGCCCCTGGTGGGGGACCGGGTGGAGGTGACCCTGAGCCCCGACGGCACCGGGGCGGTGGAGGCCGTTCTCCCCCGGCGCAACCAGTTCTCCCGCCCGGCGGTGGCCAACCTGGACCAGCTCATCATCCTGGGGGCCAACGTGAACCCGGTGACCGACCCCTTCCTCATCGACCGGCTGTGCGCCATGGGGGCGGGGAAGGGGTGCCAGGTGGTGGTCTGCCTGAACAAGTGCGACCTGGACGGGGCGGACGACCTCTACGCCATTTACGCCGCCGCCGGTCTGCCCACCCTCCGCCTCAGCGCGGAGACGGGGGAGGGGGTGGAGGCGCTGAAAGGCCTGCTGGCCGGAAAAGTCTCCGCCTTCACCGGCAATTCCGGGGTGGGCAAGTCCAGCCTGCTCAACGCCCTGGAGCCCCAGTACGCCATCGAGACCGGCGAGGTCAGCGACAAGCTGGGCCGGGGCCGACACACCACCCGCCACGTGGAGCTCTTCCGGGCGGGGGGCGGCCTGGTGGCGGACACGCCGGGCTTCTCCTCCCTGGAGGGGGAGGAGTTGGAGCTGCCGGAGAAGGAGCGCCTGGCCGAGAGCTTTGTGGAGTTCGTCCCCTACCTGGACGATTGCCGCTTCACCGGCTGTTCCCACCGCAAGGAGGCGGGGTGCGCGGTGCTGGCGGCGGTGGAGCGGGGGGAGATCGCCCCCAGCCGCCACCGGAGCTACTGCCGCCTCTACGACGAGCTGGACAGCCGCAAAAGCTGGGAAAAGAAATGAACAAAAAAGGCCCGCCTTTTGGCGGGCCTTTTTGCTGTCCGCCGGGGACCCCGGCGGGGGATCGGAAACCGCCGCGCCCCCTTTCGCATAGACTGGAGCGGAAGGAGGTGCTTTTTTATGAAGATCGTCGTGGTCCGTCCCCCCAAGGCCCTGCGGGGCATCCTGGCGGCCATCTTTGGCGCCCGGTGACATAGAACGGGCGGGGAGGTCATATAGTTTTCCGAGAAGGTCAAGCCGCCCGGGGGGCGGAGATAAGGAGGACTGTATGGACCTGGAACTGAACAAGATCCCCATGGAGGGATACGCCTGCGCCCTGGAGACCACCCTCTGCCAGGAGGAGACCCAGGAGAGCATCGTCCCCGACGCCTGCCCGGACATCCGCCGGGTGATCTGCACCGAGGCCAGGGCCCAGCTCACCCGGCGGGAGGCGGAGGAGGGGAAGCTGACGTGCGCCGGGAGCGTCCGGCTCACGGTGGTCTACCTCCCCGAGGACGGGGAGGGGCCTCGGCACATGGAGCTGACCATCCCCTTCCGGGCCGAGGCGGCGGGGGCGGTGAGCCCCGGCTGTCCGGCGGTGGCGTCGGCGGCGGTGACGGCGGCGGAGACCCGGGTGCTCAACCCCCGGAAGGTGCTGTGCCGGGTGGAGTTGGCGGTGTGGTGCCAGGTGTGGCGGCCCCGGGAGGAGGCGCTGTGCCTGCCCGGGGAGACGGAGGGAGTGGCCCTGGAGGAGCGGGTGGAGGAGTTGGAGACCTACACCGCCGTGGCGGTGGCGGAGAAGCCCTTCGCCTTCACCGACGATGTGACCCTCCCCGCCAGCCACCCCCGGGCGGAGGAACTGCTGGGCCACCGGCTGGAACTGCGCCGGGGAGAGGCCAAGGTGATCGGCGGCAAGCTCATCTTCAAGGGGGAGGTGATCCTCCTGTGCCGCTACCGCTCCGCCGAGGGCGCCCTGGCCCTGGGCCGGTGGGAGCTGCCCTTCTCCCAGCTCATGGAGCTGGAGGACGCGGCGGAGGAGGGGAGCTGCGAGGTGGAGCTGGTGGAGCGGGAGAGCGAGGTCGCCCTGGCCGGGGACGACGAGGGCCGCGCCCTGAGCGTCCACCTGGAGCTGTTGGCCCAGGCGGTGGTGCGGCAAAACCGGACGGTCCGCCTGTTCACCGACGCCTACTCCACCACCCACGCCCTGGCCGTGGAGCGGCAGAGCCTCACCCTCACCCAGCTCTGGGAGGAGAGCGGGACCAACCAGCTCTGCCGGGAGGTGCTGGAGACGGGGGAGACCCCCCGCCAGGTGGAGGACTGCGCCGTCACCCTGGGCCCCTGCCAGGTCCGGCGGGAGGAGCGGGAGGGGGTGCTGGCCGTCCAGGCCAGGGTCAGCGCCCTGTATACCGACGAGACCGGCCAGCTCCGGGCCCTGGAGCGGACGGCGGAGTTCTCCACCCGGATCGCCCTGCCCGGGGGCGGGGAGTGCCGGTGCCGGTGCGCCCTGGCCGGAGAGGTCCAGGCGCTGGCCGCCGCCGGGGGGATCGAACTGCGGTGCCCGGTGCGCTTCGACTACCGCACCACCGTGCCCCGCCCCCTGGAGACGGTCACCGCCCTCCAGGCCGAGGAGCGGGAGGAGGAGCCGCCCCAGCCCTCGGTGCGCCTGCGCCTGGCCCAGAGGGGGGAGGACCTGTGGGACATCGCCAAGGCCTGCTCCGCCGCCCGGGCGGACATCCTGGCCGCCAACGACCTGCCCGACCCGGACCACCTGGAGGGGACGCTGCTGCTCATCCCCAGGAGCCGATAGGAGACCGCCGGAGAAGGGGACCGCCCCCTCTCCGGCGCTTTTTTTCGCACGCAGGGCCAACGACCGCCGTTTTTTACGTGACGAGGGGGCGGATAGACGGCCACGCGGCCCCCTGCCTTTTCCACGCGGCCCAGGGCCGCCGCCTTTTTTGTTGGGACAGCTTGACTTTTTTTGGGGTCTATCTTAAACTAGACGGAGAACAAAACCGACCCAAGAGGAGGCGGAGGCTGTGCAGGCGCGGGAGCGTGCGTTTCATCTGAATATGGTCCCCGGAGACGTGGGACGCTATTGTATCCTCCCCGGTGACCCGGGGCGGTGCGGGAAGATCGCCGCCTGGCTGGACGGGGCGGAGCGGGTCATGTCCAACCGGGAGTTCACCACCTACACCGGGACCCTGCTGGGGGAGAAGGTTTCGGTGGTCTCCACCGGCATCGGCGGGCCCTCCGCCGCCATCGCCATGGAGGAGCTCATCCAGCTGGGGGCGGACACCTTCGTCCGGGTGGGCACCTGCGGGGGCATGGCCCTGAAGGTACAGAGTGACGACGTGGTCATCGCCACCGGCGCGGTGCGGATGGAGGGCACCTCCCGGGAGTACGCCCCCCTGGAGTTCCCCGCCGTGGCGGACCTCCAGGTGACCAACGCCCTGGTCCGGGCCGCCCGGACGCTGGACAAGCCCTGGCACGCCGGGGTGGTGCAGTGCAAGGACTCCTTCTACGGCCAGCACTCCCCCCAGACCATGCCGGTGCGCGATGAGCTGGAGAGCAAGTGGCAGGCGTGGCTGGACCTGGGCGTCCTGGCCAGCGAGATGGAGTCCGCCGCCCTGTTCACCGTGGCCGCCGCCCGGGGCGTGCGGTGCGGTTCCTGCTTCCACGTGATCTGGAACCAGGAGCGGGAGCGGGCGGGGCTGGACGTGAAGGAGAGCCACGACCTGGACGCCGCCATCCAAGTGGGGGTGGAGGCGGTGAAATATCTCATTCAGGAGGACCGGGGAGCATGACGGGACTTGTACTGGAGGGGGGCGCCATCCGCACCATCTATTCCAGCGGCGTGTGCGACGGCTTTCTGTCCCAGGGCTGGCAGGCGGACTACGTGGTGGGCGTCTCCGCGGGGATCGCCTACGGGGTGAGCTATGTCTCCGGCCAGGAGGGGCGCAACCTGAAGATCCTGGAGCGGTTCGTGAACGACGGGCGGTACATGGGCCTTCTGAACCTGCTCAGCCGCCGGAACCACCACTGCTACTTCGGCCTGGAGTTCACCTACGACGAGATCCCCAACTACCTGGTGCCCTACGACTACAACGCCCTGGCCGCCTACCCCGGCAAGGTGGAGGCGGGGGTGACCAACCTGCTCACCGGCCAGACCGACTACTACCGCGTCCCCGCCAACGACCGGCGCAGCGTCCTGCTCCGGGCCTCCTGCGCCATGCCCCTGCTCTTTCCCATCTACGAGATCAACGGCAAGCCCTACCTGGACGGCGGGGTGGGGGACTCCGTGCCCTTCCGCCGGGCCTTCCAGCAGGGGTGCGACAAGGCGGTGGTGGTGCTCACCCGGGAGCGGAGTTTCTACCGCCGCCCGGAGAAGCTCCAGGAGGCGATCTGCTGGCGCTACCGGGCCTACCCGGAGTTCTGCCGGGCCATCCGCACCCGGGCCCAGCGGTACAACCAGGAGCGGGCGGAGCTGCTGGAGCTGGAGCGCCAGGGCAAGGTGCTCCTCTTCGCCCCCCAGGACACCCGGGGCTTCTCCCGCACCGAGCGGGACCTGAGTAGGATCCGGGCCCTGTGGCGGGAGGGCCGGGAGGAGGCCATCGCCCGGATGGACGAGGTGCGGCTATTCGCCCGCTGACCTCCCCTCCGACGGCGCGCCGAGGGCCAGGAGGGCCAGGTCGTCCCCCAAGACCTCGAAGAAGGCGGACAACAGCGTCAGCTCCTGGGCGTCGCGCCCCTGGGCGTACCCCGCCGCGGCGGCCGCCGCCAGATAGACGAGATTTTCCGGGGACAGCCCCTTCCCCATTCCAACACCCCCTCTTGTTATCCTATCCCCCGCACCGCTCCGGCGTGCGGGCGGAGGAGGGGGACGAGAGGCGAAAAAGCGGCGGCGTGGCCCAGGCCACGCCGCCGCTTCCTGTCCGGACCGCCCCAGGTCGGGCGGCCCGGACGTTTTATTTCTCCTCCGCGAACCGATACGCCTGGTCCACCCAGCCGAACAGCTCCCCGTCCAGGTCGGCCACGGCGCGCAGGGGGATGTGGGTGGTCCACCGCCCGGGGTAGGGCTCCGTCTTCGCCGCCACCCGCCCGGACTCCAGAGGGGCCGGGAGGCCCAGGGTGAGGACGAAATAGGGCGGTGGAAGCTCCGCCCTCCGCCGGGGGCGCAGGAAGGAGACGCAGGCGAAGATGTGCCGGTTGGAGAAGGCGATCTGCGTCTTCTGCACTCGCCGCCTGGTCTGGGGGTACCGGCGGAGCAGTTCCTCCTCGAAGGCCAGGTATACGGGAAACAGCTCCGGGTGCCCGTCAAAGAACAGGGTCGTGTCCAGCGCGCGCTTGTCCATGGTCTCGCCCTCCTTTTCTGCACCCCATGGTATCACAACCGCGGGGAGAAATCCAGCGCCGCCGCGGGGGAAACCGGGACGGGCGGGGCGCATAGGATGGGGCGTGGCCCTAGCCACATGACAAACTGCCACTGTCAAAGGAGAAGAGCATGAACCGATATTATCCTTCTGAACGGGCGGCTGAGGAGCGGGAGCGTCTGCGCTACCTGGAGTCCGTGGGCTGTTCCGGCTGTGGCGCGCCGTCCCAGCCGGTCTGCCCGCCGCCCTGCTGCCCCTCGGCACTGGTGGGTCCCACCGGCCCCCAGGGGATCCCCGGCCCTGACGGGGCCACCGGCCCCACCGGCCCCCAGGGCATCCCCGGCCCCGCCGGTCCCACCGGCCCTGTCGGCCCCGCCGGTGCCACTGGCGCTACGGGTGCCACGGGTGCCGTCGGCCCCACCGGTCCCACCGGCCCTGTCGGCCCCGCTGGCGCTGTCGGCGCTACCGGCGCGACGGGCGCTGTCGGCCCCACCGGTCCCACCGGGCCTGTCGGTCCTGCCGGTGCTACTGGCGCTACGGGTGCCACGGGTGCGACGGGCGCTGTCGGGCCCACCGGCCCAACTGGGCCTGTCGGGCCTGCCGGTGCCACTGGCGCGACCGGTGCCACGGGCGCCACCGGCGCTGTCGGTCCCACTGGGCCCACCGGGCCTGTCGGGCCTGCCGGTGCCACTGGTGCGACGGGTGCCACGGGCGCCACCGGCGCTGTCGGTCCCACCGGCCCCACTGGGCCTGTCGGTCCTGCCGGTGCCGCGGGCGCTACGGGTGCCGCCGGGCCTGAAGGCCCCACTGGTCCCACCGGCCCTGTCGGCCCTGCTGGTGCGACGGGTGCTACGGGTGCCGCCGGGCCTGAAGGCCCCACCGGCCCCACCGGGCCTGTCGGGCCTGCCGGTGCTGCTGGCGCGACGGGTGCCACGGGTGCCGCCGGGCCTGAAGGTCCCACCGGCCCCACTGGGCCTGTCGGCCCTGCCGGTGCTACTGGCGCGACGGGTGCGACGGGTGCCACCGGCGCTGTCGGCCCCACCGGCCCCACCGGTCCTGTCGGCCCTGCCGGTGCTACTGGTGCCACGGGCGCCACCGGGCCTGAAGGCCCCACCGGTCCCACTGGGCCTGTCGGTCCTGCCGGTGCTACTGGCGCTACGGGTGCCACGGGCCCCACCGGCCCTGCCGGGCCTGCTGGCGCTGCGGGTGCCGCGGGTGCGGATGGCGCTGTCGGCCCCACTGGTCCCACCGGCCCTGCCGGGCCCGCCGGGACGGTCACCGCCGCCGGGCCGGTGGCGGACGCCTCGACGGACACCCTGCTGGCCCAGTTCAACCAACTGCTCGCCAACCTGCGGGCCGCGGGTCTCCTGGAGACCTGAGTTCGGATCGACCGGGGGCGGGTCACCGCCCCCGGTCTGCTTGTGAAGGGGGGATCTTTGTGAAAGTGGTCGTTTACGCCATCTGCAAAAATGAGGCGGCCTTCGTCCGGCGGTGGATGGACTCCATGTCGGAGGCGGACGCCGTGGTGGTGCTGGACACCGGCTCCACCGACGGCACGGCGGAGGCCCTGCGGGAGCTGGGGGCCCGGGTGGAGGTGGAGACCATCTCCCCCTGGCGCTTCGACGTGGCCCGGAACCGGTCGCTGGACCTGGTGGACGCGGACGCGGACGTGTGCGTCTGCACCGACCTGGACGAGGTCTTCCACCCCGGCTGGCGCCGCGCCCTGGAGGACGCGTGGACCCCGGAGGCGGGCCAGGCGGCCTACCGCTACACCTGGAGCTTCCAGCCCGACGGCCGGGAGGGGAGCGTCTTCTGGATCGAGAAGATCCACCGCCGCCACGGCTACCGCTGGACCCACCCGGTCCACGAGGTGCTCACCTGGGTGGGGGAGGGCGCGCCGGGGCCCAAGGTCTGGGCCCGGGGGGTCCAGCTGGACCACCACCCCGACCCGGCCAAGTCCCGGGGGCAGTACCTGCCCCTGCTGGAGCTGTCGGTGCGGGAGGACCCGGAGGACGACCGCAACGTCCACTACCTGGGCCGGGAGTACCTCTTCCGGGGGCGGTGGGACGACTGCATCCGCACCCTGGAGCGCCACCTGACCATGCCCACCGCCCGGTGGGCGGACGAGCGGGCGGCCTCCATGCGCTATATCGCCCGGGCCCACCTGGGGCGGGGGGAGCCGGACCAGGCCAGGGAGTGGTATCTCATGGCCATCGCCCAGGCCCCCCACCTGCGGGAGCCCCTGGTGGACCTGGCCCGGATGCTCTACGACCGGGGGGACTGGGAGGGGGTCCTGACCTTCACCGCCTGGGCCCTGGCCATCCGGGAGCGGCCCCGGAGCTATATCTGCGAGGCGGACGCCTGGGGCAGCCTGCCCTACGACCTGCGGACCATCGCCTACTACCGCACAGGCCGGGTCCCGGAGGCGCTGGTGGAGGCCCGCCAGGCCCTGGCCCTGGCCCCGGAGGACCCCCGCCTGCGGCGGAACGTGGAGGTGCTGGAGCGGGAGCTGGCGGATCGCACCGGGCCGTAAAAAAAGCCTCCCCGCCGGGTCTCCGGCGGGGAGGTCTTGGCTGGAGGGGCGCTCCGCAGGAAGGCCCCTGGCAGACCGCTTTTAGAAGAGGGGCACCACCGAGCCGTCGGCGTAGGTGTTCTGGATGAACTCCCGCACCTCGGGGGAGAGGAGGGCGTCGGCCAGGGCCAGGACGGCCTCGCTGTCCTGGTTGCCCTCCTTGGCCACCAGGATGTTGGCGTAGGCCTCGGCGGCCACGCCGTTGGCGGACTCGACGGCCAGGGCGTCAGTGACCTTCAGGCCGCCCTGGATGGCGTAGTTGCCGTTGATGACCGCCACGTCCAGGCTGTCCAGAGAGCGGGGCAGCTGAGCGGCCTCAAGCTCCTCGATCTGCAGGTTCTTGGGGTTGTCCACGATGTCCAGCACGGTGGGGGTGAGGCCCGCGTCCTCCGGCAGGGTGATGAGCCCCTGCTCCTGGAGGAGCAGCAGGGCCCGGCCGCCGTTGGTGGGGTCGTTGGGGATGCCCACGGTGGCGCCGTCGGCCAGCTCGTCCAGGCTGGCGGTCTTGCCGGCGTAGATGCCGAAGGGCTCATAGTGGACGGTGGCCACGTTCACCAGGTGGGTGCCGTTCTGGGCGTTGAAGTCGTTGAGGTAGGTGATGTGCTGGAAGTAGTTGGCGTCCAGCTCCCCGGACTCCACGGCGTTGTTGGGCTGGATGTAGTCGGTGAACTCCACGATCTCCAGGTTGATGTTCTCCCGGGCCAGGACCTCCTTGGCCACCTCCAGGATCTGGGCGTGGGGGGCGGGGGAGGCGCCCACCTTGATGGTCACGGCGGGCTGGTCATTCCCGTCTTCGGCGGGGGAGGCCTCCGGGGCGCTCTCCACGGGGGCGGAGGCCTCGGCGGAGGGGTCCGCCGCGGGGGTGCTCTCGGCGGGGGTCTGGTTGGAGCCGCAGGCGGCCACCAGGGCCAGGATGGTGGCGCAGACCACCAGCAGGGACAGGATCTTCTTCATGTTCATTCGCTCCTTTTTAAATTGGGATCTTACAACATATCTGCCAGGGGGCGCGCCCCCTTGCATACCAGGTCTACCGCAGGCGCTTGTCGCTGCGCTGGGCCAGATGGCCGCCGATGGACTGGGCGATCTGGACCAGGATGACGATGAGGACGGTGGCCACCAGCATCACGGCGCTGTTGTACTTATAGAGGCCGTAGTTGATGGCCGTCTTGCCCAGGCCGCCGCCGCCGATGGCGCCCGCCATGGCGCTGTACCCCAGGATGGTGATGAGGGCGGTGGTGAAGCAGGAGATGAGGGCGGGGCGGCACTCGGGGAGCATCACCTTCCAGACGATCTGGAAGGGGGAACAGCCCATGGCCTGGGCCGCCTCGATGACCCCCTGATCCGTCTCCCGCAGGGAGGTCTCCACCAGCCGGGCGATGAAGGGGGCGGCGGCCACGATCAGGGGCGGGATGGCGGCCACGGTGCCGATCTTGGTGCCCACCAGCAGCCCGCTCAGGGGCAGGACGAAGATCATCAGGATGAGGAAGGGCACCGAGCGGAGGATGTTGATGACCGCGTTGAGCACCTTCATAAAGGGGGCGGGGAGGGGGCGCACCCCGTCCTTGCCGCCCACCACCAGCAGTACCGCCAGGGCGAGGCCCAGGAGGAAGGAGACGGCGGTGGACACCACGGTGGAGTAGGTGGTGTCCCAGATGCCGCTGAGAAACTCGTCGAGGTATTTGGGGTTGGAGAAGATCTCCGCCATCTGGGTGAAAAATTTATCCATGGTAGTCCCGCGCCTCCTCTACCGTCACGTTGGGCTGGCCCCGGAGATAGGCCATGGCCCTGGCCGCCTCCGCCGGGTCCTGGGGCAGGCCCAGGAGCATGGTGCCGAAGGCCTTGCCGTCGATGTTCCGGGTGTCCGCCCCCAGGATGTTCACCTTCACGCCGCAGTCGATGGCCAGGGAGGCCACCAGCGGCTCATAGGCCGAGCCGCCGTCAAAGGCCACCCGGATCACCCGCTCGGCGGGCAGTTCCTCCAGGAGCACCCCGTCGGGGTAGACCAGGCGGCGGCCCGCGTCGGTCTGGGGGTTGGAGAAGATGTCCTCCACCCGCCCGGTCTCCACCAGGGAGCCGCTGTCCAGGATGCCCACCCGCTGGCAGATCTCCTCCACCACCGCCATCTCGTGGGTGATGATGACCACGGTGATCCCCGTCTCCCGGTTGATCTTCTGGATGAGCCGGAGGATGGCCCGGGTGGACTGGGGGTCCAGGGCGGAGGTGGCCTCGTCGCACAGCAGGACCTTGGGGTCGGAGGCCAGGGCCCGGGCGATGGCCACCCGCTGTTTCTGCCCGCCGGAGAGCTGGGCGGGGTAGGCGCCGGCCTTGTCCGCCAGCTCCACCAGCTCCAGCAGTTCCCTGCCCCGCTTCCGGGCCGCCTCCCGCTTCACCCCGGCGATCTCCAGGGGGAAGCAGACGTTGTCCAGACAGGTGCGCTGCATGAGCAGGTTGAACTGCTGAAAGATCATGGCGATCTTTTTGCGCTGGGCGCGCAGTTCCCGCTCCGACAGGGCGGTGAGTTCCACCCCGTCCACCGTCACCTTGCCGGAGGTGGGCCGCTCCAGGAGGTTGATACATCGCACCAGGGTGGACTTCCCCGCCCCGGAGTAGCCGATGATGCCGAAGATCTCCCCCGGGGCGATGTGGAGGGACACGTCCCGCACCGCGTGGACCTGGCTCTCCGGGCTCTGGCCGGAGAAGGTCTTGGTGATGTGCTCCAGTTGGATCATAAAACCCCTCATTTCCAGATAAAAAAGTGGGAAGCGAAGCCGCTTCCCACTTGTCTCACGTCACGGACGGCAAGCTCACCGGGTGACCACGGGGAAACAGGCGCGCGGGGACGTGGGCATACGCATCATGCCCATCCGATCCATCATCATGCCATAACAGTTCCGCATGGCGCGCGCCTCCTTTCAACCTACCGGGTCAATATGTTTTGCTTGGGGTATCATAGCACGCCCGGGGGCCGCTGTCAAGAGGAATTTTCCAACTTTCCCGAAAAACCGTCCCCGCCGTCACCCCTGCCCCAAGGGGCAGCTGTCCGCATCGTCGATCTGGCACTCCGGGGGCACCGGCTCGCCCCGGCGGGTGTAGTAGTCGGCCAGGGCGGCCTTCACCGCCTCCTCCGCCAGCACGGAGCAGTGCATCTTGTGGGCGGGCAGGCCGTCCAGGGCCTCGGCCACGGCGGCGTTGGTGAGGGTCAGGGCCTCCTGGATGGTCTTGCCTTTTATCATCTCGGTGGCCATGGAGGAGGTGGCGATGGCGGAGCCACAGCCGAAGGTTTTGAACTTTACGTCCTCAATGACCCCGTCCGTGATTTTCAGGTAGACCTTCATGATATCCCCGCACACGGGGTTGCCCACCTGGCCCACCCCGTCGGCGTCCTCCAGCTCCCCCACGTTCCGGGGGTGGTTGAAGTGGTCCATCACTTTTTCTGAGTACATCATGTTCTTTCCCTCCTTATTACCAGATGGGCCGCCCGGCGGCGGCATCCCACACCGGGGACATGGCCCGCAGATCGTGTACCACTTGGGTCAGGCTGTCCGCCACCTGATCCACCTCCCCCTCGGTGACCGCCTCGCCGAAGGACAGGCGCACCGAGCCGTGGGCGACGGGGTGGGGGAGGCCGATGGCCAGCAGGACGTGGGACGGCTCCAGGGAGGTGGAGGAGCAGGCCGAGCCGCTGGAGGCGCAGATGCCCCGGGCGTCCAGCTGGAGCAGGATGGACTCCCCCTCGATGGCCTCGAAGACGAAGGAGGCCAGACCGGGCAGGCGGCGGGTGGGGTGGCCGGTGAGGCGGGCGTAGGGGAGGCGCAGGACCCGCTGGACAAGCCGGTCCCGCAGGGCGGCCAGCCGGGGCCCGTCGGCGGCCAGGGCGTCCTGGCGCTCCCGGAGGGCGGCGGCCAGCCCCACCGCCCCGGCCACGTTCTCCGTGCCCGACCGGCGGCCGTGCTCCTGCCCGCCGCCGTGGATCAGGGGGAGGAGAGGGGTGCCCTTTTTCACGTAGAGCGCCCCCACCCCCCGGGGACCGTGGAACTTGTGCCCGGAGAGGCTGAGCAGGTCTACCCCCAGGGCCTGGACGTCCACCGGGATGTGCCCCACCGCCTGGACGGCGTCGGTGTGGAAAATGGCGCCGCCCTCGTGGGCGATGGCGGCCAGCTCCTCGATGGGCTGGATGGTGCCGATCTCGTTGTTGGCCAGCATGACGGAGACCAGGATGGTATCCGGCCTCAGGGCCTTTTTCAGCGTCTCCGGCGCCACCGTCCCCTGGTCGTCCACCGGTAGAAGCTCCACCTCAAAGCCCTGCTTTTTCAGCCACTGGCCGGTGTGGAGGACGGCGTGGTGCTCGATGGCGGAGAGGAGGATGTGCCTCCCTCGCTTGCCCAGGGCCTCCGCCACCCCCCGAAGGGCCCAGTTGTCACTCTCCGTGCCGCCGGAGGTGAAAAAGACCTCCTCCGCCCGGGCGTTCAGACATCGGGCCACCGTCTCCCGGGCCTCCTCCAGGGCGGCCTTGGCCTCCCCGGCGAAGGAGTAGAGGGAGGAGGGGTTGCCGTAGGTCTGGGTGAGATAGGGGGTCATGGCCGCCAGCGCCCCTGGGGAGAGGCGGGTGGTGGCGGCGTTGTCGGCATAGATCATGTGTCTTCTCCTTTCGGACCACCTCTCCCCGGCGCCGCGGAAAACGGGGAGGAGCGGAAAAAATTTTTTTGGTCCCGCGTTGAAATCCTATTTACCTTGTTGTATAATAGGAATATCAAAGAGACGGAGGCGCCCTATGATCGTTTCAACCAAAGGCCGTTACGCTCTGCGGGTGATGATCGACTTGGCGGAGCACCCCGGGGAGGGGTACATCCCCCTGCGGGAGATCGCCCAGCGGCAGGACATTTCGGAAAAATACCTGGAGAGCATCCTGAAGCTCCTGGTGAAGGAGAAGCTGCTCACCGGCCTGCGGGGCAAGGGGGGCGGCTACCGCCTCAGCCGCCCGGCGGAGGCGTACACCGTGGGGGAGATCCTGCGCTGTACCGAGGGGACGCTGGCCCCGGTGTCCTGCCTGGCGGGGGAGGAGATGGTCTGCCCCCGGCGGCGGGAGTGCCGCACCCTCCCGCTGTGGTTGGACCTGGAGCGGGTGGTGGCGGACTACCTGGACGGCGTGACCGTGGCCGATCTGGCCCAGCAGAGCGGGGTTTGAAGAAGGGGCTGTGCCCCTTCTTTTTTACGCCTGTCTGGGGCGGAAGAAGACCACGGCGATGGCCCCGGGGCCCACGTGGGTGCCGATGGTGCCGCCGATGGTGCTCACCGGCAGCTCCTCCGCCCGGCCCGCCCAGAGGGACTGGCTGTCGGCGATGTACTTGCGCAGAAGCTCGTCGCTCAGCCCGGCGTAACCCAGGGTGTAGGGGCGGGTGAAGTCCACGCCGCCGGCCTTTTCGATCTCCTGCATCAGGAGGTTGTTGCCGTTTTTGGAGCCCCGGGCCTTGCCCAGGACCTTCACCTCCCCGTCCTCCACGGTGATCACCGGCTTGATCCCCAGCAGGCCGCCCACCAGGGCCGCCGAGGCGGACAGCCGCCCGCCCCGCTTCAGGTACTCCAGCGTGTCCAGCAGGGCCACCAGACGGATGTCCCCCCGCTCCTCCTCCAGGGCGCGGGCCACGGCGGGGGCGTCCAGCCCCTGGTCGATGAGCTGGAAGGCCCGGCGGACCAGGATGGCCTCGCCGATGGTGGCGTTGAGGCTGTCCACCACGTAGACCTGGCCGGGGAACTCCTGGGCGGCGATCTGGGCGCTCTGACAGGTGCCGGAGAGCTTGGAGGACAGGGTGATGGCGATCACCGTCTCCCCCGCCTCCACCGCGGCGCGGAAGGCGTCCTCGTACTGGGCGGGGGTGAGCTGGCTGGTGGTGGGGAGCTGGTCGCTCTCCACCAGCAGCTCGAAGAACTGCCGGTGGTCCAGGTCCACCCCGTCCAGGTACTGCCGCGCCCCGAAGGTGACCGTCATGGGCAGGACGGTGAGGTCGGGGCGGTAGGGCGGGAGGAGGTCGGAGGCGGAGTCGGTGATGACGCGCAGGCGCATGGGAGTGCCCTCCTTTTCGTAGTCTGAGGAAAGCCTACCACATTTCTACCCGGAACGCAAGAGAGGTGGGGAGATATCCCCGAAAAATCAGGGGAGCGGGGCGAGGATGGTGCCGCCGCCCAGGACCACGTCTCCCTGGTAGAACACCGCCGCCTGTCCCGGCGCCACCGCCCGATGGGGCCGGTCGAAGAGCACCCGGACGGTGCCGTCGCCCTGGGGGATGACGGTGGCGGGCGCGTCTTGCTGGCGGTAGCGGGTCTGGACGGTGACCCGGACCTCCCTGGGGCAGGCGTCCCAGGCGATCCAGTTCACCGGCCCGGCCACCAGCCCGGAGGCGTAGAGGGCCGACTGGGGGCCCACGGTGACGGTGTTGCGGGCCATGTCCTTGCCGAGGACGTAGAGCCGCTCCGGCCCGGACAGGCCCAGCCCCCGGCGCTGGCCGATGGTGTACCGCACCGCCCCCCGGTGCCGCCCGATCACATGGCCGTCCAAGTCCAGAAAGTCCCCCGGCGGGTAGGTCTTGCCGGTGTAGCGCTCCAGGAAGGCGGCGTAGTCGCCGTCGGGGACGAAGCAGATGTCCTGGCTGTCCGGCTTGCGGGCGTTGGGGAGGCCCAGCCGGGCGGCCAGCTCCCGCACCTGAGCCTTGCGCAGCTCCCCCAGGGGGAAGCGGGTGCGGGCCAGCTGGTCCTGGGTCATGGCGTAGTGGACGTAGCTCTGGTCCTTGCCCGGGTCCAGCCCCCGTTTCAGGAGCCAGCGGCCCCGCTCCGGGTCATAGACGATACGGGCGTAGTGCCCGGTGACCACATAGGAGAAGCCCTTGGCCGCGGCGTAGTCCAGGAGGTGTCCGGCGCGCATACAGCGGTTGCAGTCCAGGCAGGGGTTGGGGGTGCCGCCGGCCTCATAGACGCGGACGAATTTGTCCATGACCTCCCGGCGGAATGCCCCGGTGAAGTCCAGCACCGTGTGGGGGAAACCCAGGAGCAGGGCCACCCGGGCGGCGTCCTCCATGTCCCGCCAGGAGCAGCAGGCGCTGGGGCCGGTCCAGGCCAGGTCCCCGTTGCGGAACTGGCGCAGGGTGACCCCGGCGCACCGGGCCCCTGACCGCTGGGTCAGGTAGGCGGCCACCGAGCTGTCCACCCCGCCGCTCATGGCGATCAGGGCCCGGTCCGGCATGGCTCAGAGGGTGCCCAGGCGGTCCTTCAGCCGGGCCCGGTCGCAGGCGACGGCCAGGACGAAGAACACCACCCCGCTGCCGACCCCCTGCACCAGCGTGCCCACGAACTGGGGCCAGAAGGCGGCCCAGCTCTGGGCGAACCAGACGTTCACGAACCCGTAGAGGGTGGGGGAGAGGAGCCCGGCGACCACCACCGCCCCGGCGTTCCGGGCGGTCAGGATCCGCTCGCGCTGGGCGGTGAAGGGCAGGCAGATGAGCAGTTTGATGACGAAGGTGGCGGGGGCCCACATGGGGGCGGTGAGCAGGTCGGCCACCGCGCCCCCCACCGCCCCCGCGGCCATGGCCCAGGGCAGGGGCAGCAGGCAGGCGGCCAGGTAGATCAGCGCGTCCCCCACGTGGACGTAGCCCCCGGTGGGCAGGGGGATGTGGAGGACGTAGGCGGTGGTGGCGGCCACTGCGGCGGCGAAGAGGGCCGCCAGGACCAGCAGATGGAGCCGTTTGTTTTCGCTCATGGGAAAAGACCTCCGGGAAGGGCCCGCCGGTGGGTCCCGGCGGGCCGCTTTGGGATGCGTTCAGTCGGCGAAGAGGGGGGTGGAGAGGTAGCGGTCCCCGGTGTCGGGCAGGAGGACTACCACCGTCTTGCCCTGGTTCTCAGGCCGCTTGGCCACCTCCGCCGCCGCCCACAGGGCGGCCCCGGAGGAGATGCCCACCAGC
The DNA here is from genome assembly GCA_947624895.1 of uncultured Oscillospiraceae bacterium. Classification (GTDB taxonomy): domain Bacteria; phylum Bacillota; class Clostridia; order Oscillospirales; family Oscillospiraceae; genus MGBC124762. The sequence continues at coordinate 17,264 of CANQMK010000023.1, forward strand.
ACGCCCTCCCGCTTGCCCAGGAGCTTGCCCAGGGCGAAGGCGTCCTCGCTGGTGACGGGGATGATCTCGTCGTAGACGGAGGTGTCCAGGGTGTCGGGCACAAAGCCCGCGCCGATGCCCTGGATCTTGTGGGGCCCGGCCTTGCCCTGGCTGAGGACGGGGGAGTCGGAGGGCTCCACCGCCACCACCTGGACGGCGGGCTTCTTCTCCTTGAGGAACTTGCCCACGCCGGAGACGGTGCCGCCGGTGCCCACCCCGGCCACGAAGATGTCCACTTCGCCGTCGGTGTCCGCCCAGATCTCCGGGCCGGTGGCGGCGTAGTGGGCGGCGGGGTTGGCGGGGTTGACGAACTGGCCGGGGATGAAGCTGTTGGGGGTCTCCTGGGCCAGCTCCTCAGCCTTGGCGATGGCCCCCTTCATCCCCTTGGCCCCCTCGGTGAGCACCAGCTCCGCGCCGTAGGCCGCCATCAGCTGGCGGCGCTCCACGCTCATGGTCTCCGGCATGACGATGATGATGCGGTAGCCCCGGGCGGCGGCCACGCTGGCCAGGCCGATGCCCGTGTTGCCGGAGGTGGGCTCGATGATGACGCTGCCCGGCTTCAGCAGGCCCTTGGCCTCGGCGTCGTCCAGCATGGCCTTGGCGATGCGGTCCTTCACCGAGCCGGCGGGGTTGAAATACTCCAGCTTGGCCAGGAGTTTGGCCTTCAGGCCCAGCTCCTTCTCCAGGTGGGTCAGCTCCAGCAGGGGGGTGCCGCCGATGAGCTGGTCGGCGGAGGTGTAGACGTGGGACATAAGAATTACCTACCTTTCAACTAGGTTTATCGGTATCATAGCCCTCTCCAGGGGATTTGTCAAGAGAAATTTTTCCCCGCCCCGCCGCCGGGTCTCTCCCGCGGGGGCTTGACATATAGGATATACTGGAGGTAATGACCGATCACCCACGGGAAAAGGAGTGTTTTTTGATGAAGGTACTTATGCTCAACGGCAGTCCCCGCAAGGGGGGCAACACCACCCTGGCCCTGGCGGAGATGGAGAAGATCTTCGCCCAGGAGGGGATCGAGACAGAGACCATCCAGGTGGGACAGGAGGCCGTCCGGGGCTGTGTCGCCTGCGGCGCCTGCGCCAAGATGGGCAAGTGCGCCTTTGACGACGTGGTGAACGTCATCGCCCAGAAGTTCGCCGCCTGCGACGGCCTGGTGGTGGCCAGCCCCGTCTACTACGCCTCGGCCAACGGCACGCTGGTGGCCCTGCTGGACCGGCTCTTTTACAGCTGCCCCTGCGACAAGACCATGAAGGTGGGCGCGGCCGTGGCGGTGGCCCGCCGGGGCGGGCTTTCGGCCACCTTTGACCAGCTGAACAAGTACTTCACCATCTCCGGGATGCCCGTGGCCTCCAGCCAGTACTGGAACAGCGTCCACGGCCGCCTGCCCGGGGAGGCCGCCCAGGACGCCGAGGGGCTCCAGACTATGCGGACCCTGGCCCGGAACATGGCCTTTTTGATGAAGAGCATCGCCCTGGGCAAGGAGAAGTTCGGCCTGCCCGAGGCAGAGCCCCGCCAGTCCACCAACTTCGTCCGCTGACCGCCCGGTGGCCGAGGACAGAAAAGGAGACAGAGAACATGGCCATCGACGCGGTCAAGGCGTATTTCAGGCAGTACGGCATGGAGGACCGGGTGCTGGAGTTCCCCACCTCCAGCGCCACGGTGGAGCTGGCCGCCCAGGCGGCGGGGTGCGAACCCTGCCGGATTGCCAAGAGCCTCACCTTCCTGGTGGGGGAGGGGGCGGTGCTGGTGGTCTGCGCCGGGGACGCGAAGATCGACAACGGCAAGTACAAGGCCCAGTTCGGCGTCAAGGCCAAGATGCTGACCCCCGACCAGGTGGAGACCATGGTCGGCCACGCCGTGGGCGGCGTGTGCCCCTTTGGGATCCGGGAGGGCGTGGCGGTCTATCTGGACCGGTCCCTCCGGCGGTTCCAGTCCGTCTTCCCCGCCGCCGGAAGCTCCAACAGCGCCATTGAGCTGACCATTGGGGAGCTGGAGCGGTACTCCGGCTATACCGCCTGGGTGGACGTGTGCAAGGGCTGGAACGAGCCGGATGCCGCCGGGTGACCGGGGCGCTCCTATATGATATTAGGAAAGAAAGACCCCCACAGCCGTGAGGCTGTGGGGGTTCGTTTCGTGGTGCGGATGGCGGGACTCGAACCCGCACGTCCATCCGGACACTAGCACCTCAAGCTAGCCAGTCTACCAGTTCCAGCACATCCGCGTATGCCCCGTGAGGCACTTTGCTATTATATCCTCCGCCGCGCCGTTTGTCAACCAAAATCTTTCCGGCCCCTCCGGGGCGGGGGAGAAGGGGCGGAGGGTGAAGGGATGGGAGCGGGAGAGAAGGGAAGGGAGCGGGGGAGAAGGGATGGGGGCAAGGTCGATGGGACGTGAGGCAGGGGCCGGGGGCGGTCAGTCCATCTCCAGGGTGACCTCCCAGCGGCCCGGGCCGGTGGC
>CANQMK010000024.1 GCA_947624895.1 uncultured Oscillospiraceae bacterium
CACCCTCCACCAGATGGCGGGGCGGTACTACGACGACTATCTCCTGGTGGGCAACTCCACCAGCGACTACGACCTCTCCTCCTCCTTCGTCAACGACAACCTGCTCATCAGCATCCTCACCATCGTCTTCGTGGTGGTGGTGCTCATGTTCACCTTCCAGTCCGCCGGACTGCCGGTCCTGCTCATCCTGGTCATCCAGGGCAGCGTGTGGATCAACTTCTCCTTCCCCTATCTCCAGCAGGAGCCCCTGTTCTTCCTGAGCTATCTGGTGGTCAGCTCCATCCAGATGGGCGCCAACATCGACTACGCCATCGTCATCGCCTCCCGGTACGCGGAGCTGAAAAAGGTCATGCCTCTGAAGGAGGCGGTGGTGGAGTCGCTGAACGAGGCCTTCCCCACCATCGTCACCTCCGGCACCATCCTGGCCGCCGCCGGCATCCTCATCGGCTTCCTCTCCTCCAACCCCGCCATCTCCTCCATCGGCGTGTGCCTGGGCCGGGGGACCATCATCTCCATCTTCCTGGTCATGGGCGTCCTGCCCCAGATCCTGCTGCTGGGCGACGTCATCATCGAAAAGACCGCCTTCACCCTCAAGACCCGCCTGCCCATCCAGGCCAAGTCCGGCACCACCCGCCTGGAGGGCCACATCAGCGGCTATGTCTCCGGCATGGTGGACGGCGACTTCAACGGCACCATCCTGGGCTCGGTGAACGCCGCGGTGGTGTCCGGCCACCCCAGGTGGGGCCCTGACACCCCGCCGCCGACGCCGGGCGGGCAGGCGGAGCGGACAGCCGCCGGAAAGGAGGGCGGAGACCATGAAGGGTAAGCGCCGCAAGCTCCAGGCCCTCCTGCTGGCCCTCCTGCTCCTGGTGGGGCCCGCGCCCCTCCGCGCCCTGGCGGACGAGGAGACGGCGGAGGTGGGGCAGGTCGTCGAACTGACCACCCCGGAGGACCTGCTGGCCTTCTCCAAAAACTGCGCCCTGGACACCTGGTCCCAGGGCAAGACCTTCGCCCTGGCCGCCGACCTGGACCTGACGGGGCGGGACTTCTCGCCCATCCCCACCTTCGGCGGCACCTTCCTGGGCCAGGGGCACACCATCTCCGGCCTGCGGCTCACCGCCAGCGGCTCCACCATGGGCCTCTTCCGCTTCCTCCAGCCGGGCGGGGTGGTGCGCGACCTCACCGTCTCCGGCCGGGTGGCCCCTGAGGGCAGCGCCGGGACGGTGGGCGGCCTGGTCGGGAGCAACGCCGGGTCCCTGGAGAACTGCGCCTTTCAGGGCACGGTGACCGGGGAGGTCGCCGTGGGCGGCCTGGTGGGGGAGAACCTGGTCACCGGCGAAGTGGCGGGGTGCTCCGTCTCCGGCGCCGTCTCCGGCGAGACCTGCACCGGCGGGATCGCCGGACGGAACCAGGGCGTCCTGCTCAAGTGCCGGAGCGACGCGGAGGTGAACACCTCCGCCCCCAGCACCGACGCGGCGGTGACCGGGAGCGCCCTGGAGCAGATCGCCTCCCCCGACGCCTCCGGGGAGGGAGAGGGCCTCTTTTCCAGCCACTCGGACACCGGCGGCGTGGCCGGTCACTCCAGCGGCGTGATCCAGAGCTGCGTCAACGATGGGACGGTGGGCTACCCCCACGTGGGCTACAACGTGGGCGGCATCGTGGGGCGGCAGGCCGGATATCTGGCCGACTGCGCCAACCGCGGGGCCGTCTATGGCCGCAAGGACGTGGGCGGCATCGTAGGCCAGGCGGAGCCGGACATCATCCTCAACGCCGGGGAGGACACCCTGAACCGGCTGCGCCAGGAGCTGAACACCCTGAACAGCCTGGTGGACCGGGCGCTGGACCACGCCGGGACCAACCGGGAGCAGGTCTCCGCCCAGCTCACCGCCCTGGGCCAGACCGCCGGGGACGCGCGGGACCACACCAAGGACCTGCTGGACCACGTCTCTGACGTGGCCGACAGCGACCTGGAGACCATCAACACCCTCTCCTCCGCCGTCACCGCCGCCCTGGACGGCCTCTCCCCCGCCCTGGACAGCCTGTCCGACGCCTCGGACAGCCTGGGGACCCTGGGGGAACAGCTTCGGGGCGGGCTGGACACCCTGGCCGCCTCCGGCTCTCTGGCGGATGAGGCGCTGGCGGCGGCCCGGAGCGCCGCGGACGACCTGGGCGGGATGGGCGACCAGCTGAGTGCCGCCGCCCAGGATATGAAAAACGCGGCGGAGGACCTTCAGGAGGCGATCATCCTCCGGGATCAGGCGGCGCTCCAGGCCGCCAACCGCAAGCTGGTGGCCGCCATCCGGGACTTGGGCGCCGCCATGCGGACCGCCCGCTCCGCCCTGGACTCCCTGGAGCGGGCGCTGGACAGCGGCCTGCCCGGGGGCGGGGACGCCATCGACGCGGTTCGGGGGATCAAGGCCGCCCTGGGCAACGCCGGGGACGCTCTGGACCGGGCGGGGCTGGCGCTGGACACCATCCTCACCAATGTGGACCTGGACTGGGCGATGGTCCAGTCCGGCCTGGATACTGCCGGGGACGCTCTGGACAGCCTCTCCCAAGCGGCCAAAGCCCTGCGGGACGCCACCGACGACCTGGGCGAGACCATGACCGCCGCCGGGGACGTGACCGACGCGCTGGGCGCGGCGGCGGGGCAGTTCTCCGACGCCTCCCACACCGGCTCAGCCGTCGCCGGGCACCTCCAGGCCGCCTTTGACACCCTGCGGGACGTGACCCGGCAGCTGGCCCGGGACGGGGACGTGCAACTGACCCCCCTGGGCCAGGAGGCCCGGGACGCGGGGGACGGGCTCTACACCTCCCTGTCCGGTCTGTCCCAGAACCTCGCCGACCTCCACGACGCGGTGGACGGCGCGGGGGCGGCGCTGGAGGAGGACCTGCGGGCCATCAGCCGACAGATGAACAAGATCTTTGACCTGATGCTGGACGCCATGGACAACGTCACCACGGCGGAGGCCCCGGAGGACCTCTTTGGCGACCTGTCCGAGGAGGATGTGGGCGGCACCCGCCTGGGCAAGGTGAAGGCGGGGGTGAACACCGGCGCGGTGGCGGGCGACCGCAACGTGGGCGGTGTGGCCGGCGCGGTGGCGGTGGAGTACTCCCTGGACCCGGAGGACGATGTGGAGCGTTTCTCCTTTGGCAGTACCTATGAGCTGAAGGCCATCCTGCAGGACTGCGTGAACCGGGGGCCGGTGGAGGCCCGCCGGGACTGCGTCGGCGGGATCGTGGGCCGGATGGACCTGGGCACCGCCACCGGGTGCGAGAGCTACGGGCCGGTGACGGGCAGCGACAGCTACGTGGGCGGCGTGGCCGGGTACGCCGACGCGGCCCTGCGGAACTGCTGGGTCAAGTGTACCCTGTCCGGGACGGAGTACGTGGGCGGCGTGGCCGGTTGGGGCGATCGGATCACCGACTGCCGGGCCATCCCCACCATCCTGGAAGGCACGGAGTTTTTGGGCGCCATCGCCGGGGACGCCGACCGGGAGGGCGGCGAGGTGCGGGGCAACCGCTTTTTGGACACCGGCGTGGCGGGGATCGACGGCGTGAGCTACGCCGGGGTGGCTCAGAGCGTCCCCTTTGACGACCTCCAGGCGGAGGCGACCGCCCCGGTGGACTTCCTCACCTTCACCATGACCCTCCTGGTGGAGGACGAGGTGCTGGAGCGCCTCCCCTTCCGATACGGGGATGACCTGAGCGCCCTCACCCTGCCCCCCGTCCCGGAGAAGGAGGGGTGCTATGGGACGTGGTCTGACTTCGACCCCCAGGGCATCCACTCCGACCTCACCGTGGAGGCGGTCTACACCCCCTGGGTCACCCTGGCCGCCAGCCGGGAGACGGAGGGGCAGCTGGCCCTGGCCCTGGCGGAGGGGCAGTTCACCCAGGATGTCCTCCTCACCGTCCAGCCCAGTCAGACGGAGCCGCCCGAGGGCGGAGAGGCGGGCCAGGTCTGGGAGGTGTCCCTGGTGGGTGCCGACCTGTCAGAGGGCGCGCCCCTGCCCCTGCGCCTGCTGAACCGGCAGGGCAAGCGGGCCGCCGTCTGGCAGCTGGTGGACGGCGCGTGGCAGCGGCGGGAGAGCAGGGCCAACGGAAGCTATCTGTGCCTCACCATGGACGGGACCTCCGGCGTCTTCTGCGTCTGCCCCGCCCCCTTCTCCCCTCTCCCCGCCCTGCTGGCGGCGGGGGCGGCGGCGCTGGTGGTGCTGGCGGCGGTCCTCCTGGCCGCGGGCAGGCGGCGGAAAAAGCGCAAAAAGGAGCGGGCCGCCTCCTCGGTGTGACGCCATGGCAGAAAATTTCCCTGTCGTCTCAGACAGTACAAAAGTCCACCCGTGGATCGCAGACCCCGGGGCTCGCCGATGGCGGGTCCCGGGGGCGTTTTGTTTTTTCTCGGTTTTGTCGCCAAATCGTCACCTTTTCTAGGTTGACATCTGTCTACCTCCTGTGCTATACTGCGGACAGAAAAGGTAGACAGCCGTCTACCAAAGGGGATGATTCTTTTGAAGCTGGAGCTCTCGAACGGGGAGTGGACCTTGATGACGGTCCTCTGGGCCTCCCCGCCCATGACCATCGCCCAGCTCACCGCCGCCCTGCGGGAGGAGACGGGCTGGGGCAAGCACACCGTGATCTCCATGCTCTCCCGGCTGGAGGACAAGGGGGCGGTGCGGGCCGAGCGCAATGGCCGGGCCAAGGAGTACACCCCCCTCCTCCGGCGGGAGGACGCCGTGGAGCGGGAGACCAGCCGCTTCCTGGACAAGGTCTACGGCGGTCGCCTGGGGGTCATGGTCAACGCTATGCTGGACAGCCGCTCCCTCACCCGGGAGGACATCGATGAGCTCTCCGCCATCCTGGAGAAGGCCAAGGGGGAGGCGGAGCGCCCGTGATCAAAGCCCTCCTCACCTCCTCCGTCCTCATCCTGGCCCTGCTGATCCTCCGGCGGGTCTTCCGGGGCACTCTCTCCCGGCGGGTCCAGTACGCCCTGTGGGCCCTGGTGCTGGCGCGGCTGCTGCTGCCGGTGGACCTGCCGACGGCGGGCTTCTCCCTCCTCACCGCCGCCCGACCGGTGGAGGAGGCGGTGAGACAGCAGGTGGCGGCCCGGCCGGTCTATCTGCCGGTGGCCCGGGTCCACGGTCCCCTCGACTTCTCCCGGTCCCACACCGTGCCGGAGCGGGCTGATATCCCCGCCGGGGGCTCGGCCTGGGTGGTGGAGGACGCCGAGACCGCCGTGGAGTACCGGCACATCCCCGTCGGGCAGGTCCTCACCGTCCTCTGGTGGGGAGGTATGCTGGTCGTGGGGCTTTCCTTCCTGGGGAGCAATCTGCGCTTCTACCTGCGGCTGAGGCGGTGCCGGAAGCCCTTCGCCCCGGCGGAGCCGGTCTCCCGGCGGGTCTATGTGGTGCCCGACCGGGCGATCCCCTCCCCCTGCCTCTTCGGAACCGCCATCTACCTCACCGCCTCGGTGGCGGGGGACGACGGGCGGCGGGACTATGTCCTGGCCCACGAGGAGACCCACGCCCGGCACCTGGACCCCCTGTGGTCCCTCCTGCGGTGCGTCTGCCTGACCGTCTACTGGTTCGACCCCCTGGTCTGGGCGGCCTCAGCCTGCGCCCAGGTCGACTGTGAGCTGGCCTGCGACGAGGGGGTGCTGGCCGGTCTGGGGGAGGCGGACCGCCTCGCCTACGGCCAGGCCCTCCTCTCCCTCATCCCCGTAAAGCGAGGGGGCAGTCCCCTGCTCACCGCCACCTCCATGACCGCCGGAAAAAAACAGCTGAAGGACCGGATCGCCCGCATCGCCCACCAGCCCCGACAGCTGCTGGCGGCCACTCTGATCGCCGCTCTGCTGGCGGGCCTCCTGGCCGCCTGCGCCTTCACCGCCGACGGCGGCGGGGAGGCGCGCGCCCTCACCGGGGCGGAGCTGTGGTATTTTAACGAGAATTTTTTCAACAGCCCCTTCGCCGCGGACGACAGCGTCTACCACCTCCGAAACCAGTTCGCCAACCCCCTGATCCTCTATGACAGGCCGGAGGAGATCGACCTCTTCCAACTGCTCTACTGTGAGCCCGGGGAAGGCGACGTCACCCCCCAGGAGGAGGCCCTTCTGGGCTGGAGCGGCGAGGACTGCCCCATCTATAAGCTCACCGCCGACGACCTGAACAGCCTTCTGGCCCGGGACCTGGGCCTGACCCTGGAGGAGACGGAGCGGGTGGGTCTGGACCGCTTCGCCTACCTGGAGGAGTACGACGCCTACTACTGGCAGCACGGGGACACCAACTACTGCGGCGCGCTGACCTTCCTGTCTGGCACCCGGTCGAGGGACACCGTGACGCTCTACCAGAACAGCGGCTTCCTCCCGGGCTGGTATCGCGTCACCCTGGAGGAGACCGGGGACGGCTGGCGGTTCCTGTCCAACCAGCCCTGTGAGCACCCCGTCATCCCCACCGCCCTCCCGGAGGGGGAACCGGCGGCGGTCATCCCCCTGGACGGCCCGGAGCCCTACGCCCCGCCCCCGCTGGAGCGTGACCCGGCGTGGAACGCCGGAGGCGGGGACGTTCAGACCCTGGAGAATTGGAACATCGACGGGCACCCTGTGCGCCTCCTCCTGGACGGGACAGGGGCGGGCGCCGCCGCCGTATGGGAGGGTGAGGAGCCGCGCGTCTTCCTCACCGGCCTGGGGAGCGACGCCCGGATGGGCATCTTCCGCGACGTGCTGGGGCGCGACGGGTTCTATATCGCCTACGCCGGGGAGATCGCCCCCTACGGCTTCGGCACCTTCTATGACTACTTCTACTTCACCGACGCGGGGACCCTCGCCCTCCTGGCCCGCGCCGCCAACGCCTTCGAGGAGCCCAAGAGCCTCGACCTGGACGGGGACGGGATCGACGAGCTGGCCACCGAGTACGAGCTCTTCTTCCTGCGGGATGGCGCCGTATTCCGGGCCGACCTGAGGGAACTGCTGGCGGAGCACTACCCGCAGCTGACCTTCTGGGACCTCAGCTCCTGGGATGTCTACCGCCGCTGTCTCAACGTCTGGGGCTTCATCCTCAACGAAAATGGGGAGGATCGGGACTGTCTCCGCTCCCTCTACTTCGACGGGGAGAGCCTGCGGGTCTACCGGCAGGAGAAGCCCTACCACGACCACCTGGTGGACGGGGTGGACGCGGGGATCCCCGCCCCGGTGGTCGCCGCCGCCCGGGCCTACGTGGAGGACGAGGTCCTGGGCGCCCCGCGGCCCGACGGCACCTGGCTGACCGCGGAGGGCTTCGGCGACGCGGAGGGGGCCGTCATGGACGACTGGCGGCTGGACTACTTCAAGCTCCTCTGTGACGAGACCCGGGAGGACATCCGGCTGGTGGGCTACGCCTTCAACTACGAGCTTCACACCGCCACCCCCGACCGGATCATCCTGGCCGGGGGCCGCTATCTGGACGAGGACGACTGGGCCTCCCCCGGCTACCCCGGCTGCGACTGCCTTTTCTTCCAGGTGGACGGGGACAGCTGGACCCTCCTCCGCCACGACATGATCAACGACATGGGCCCCAGCTCCCTCGCCTTTCAGCGGTACGTGGACGATCTGATGACCTCTCTGGGCGCGTAACATCGCGGCCTCCTGCGGAAAAGGCGGGCCGCTCGCCCGTAAAGCAGCATGGAAAAGACCGTTGACATTTACCGGGGAGCCGGTGTGTCAACGGTCTTTTCCGTGTTCCATTTTGGGACTTGTTGAGCGAGTCAAAACGAAAAATCTCAAAGAGAGGATGGTCCGCATGGCGCGTTACGTGTCCAACTCGCAGAAATACAATGTATTGGTATCGGTATCATAGAGCCCTAAAGTAAAGTTGAAGGAGTACCTATCTAAAATCTCTGTCTCCGCGCCATTTTGCCGGTCGATCAGCAGATAATATCCGTTCTGGATCTCCGGGACGATCGGATGGCCCATGTCGTCATTCAACCAAGGTCCAATCTGGGTCGTCCCATCGGACAGGCCATAGACCAAGGCCCGCACAGTATCATCAAGAGGAAACTCGCTCCACTCCGAAGCGCTTCTGATCTCTTCCAGGACAGTATCATCGTCAAAACGATAGGCGATACAGGTCGTTCCGTCTCCGTGAAAGCCGCCGTGGGTATCGTAATTTGAAATCTCTTCTCCGCTTGACAGATTAAGGGACAGTATCTTCGCGGCCTCGTCCCTCTTCGTTCCGCAGGCCGTCAGGACAGATATCGAAAGCATGAAAAGTGATATCAACGTTAAGGCTTTTTTCGCAAAAAATCTCCTCTTCAGCTTCCGCTTTGTCGAACAGCCGCCTACTTGATATTTCACACATACCACCTGAATGTGAAAAAGTCTACTGCTTTTTGGGGGTCTGTCAGTCGCCGGGTCAGCGGTCACAGGACGCGGAGAATGCGCTCCACGGCCTCCTGGGTGGCGGCGGCGTCGCCGAAGGCGGTGAGGCGGATGTAGCCCTCCCCGCTGGGGCCGAAACCGGCGCCGGGGGTGGTGACCACGCACGCCTGGTGGAGCAGTTTGTCGAAGAAGTCCCAGGAGCCCACGCCCTCCGGCGTCCGGGCCCAGATGTAGGGGGCGTCCACCCCGCCGTAGACGGTCAGGCCCGCCTTCTCCAGCCCCTGGCGGATGACCTGGGCGTTGCGGAGGTAGTAGGCGATGGCCTCCTGGGTCTGGGCCTGGCCCTCCGGGGTCAGGACCGCCTCGGCGGCCCGCTGGATGACGTAGGGCACCCCGTTGAACTTGGTGCCCTGGCGGCGGTTCCAGAGCTTATTCAGGCTGGCCCCGCCCCGCTCCAGGGCCTTGGGGATGACGGTGTAGGCACAGCGGTTGCCGGTGAAACCGGCGGTCTTGGAGAAGGAGCGGAACTCGATGGCGCAGGTCTTGGCCCCGGGGATCTCAAAAATGCTGTGGGGCACGCCGGGGGTGGTGATGAACGCCTCGTAGGCGCTGTCGAAGAGGATCACGCTGTCGTGGGCGTTGGCGTAGTCCACCCAGAGCTTCAACTGCTCCGCCGTGGCCGCCGCGCCGGTGGGGTTGTTGGGGGAGCAGATGTAGATGAGGTCGGGCACCTTCCCCTCCTCCGGGAGGGCGGGGAAAAAACCGTTTTCCGCGGTGCAGGGCAGATAGATGAGCCGGGTCCACTTCTCCCCGTCGTACTCCCCCGCCCGGCCCGCCATGGCGTTGGTGTCCACGTAGACGGGGTAGACCGGGTCGCACACCGCCACCACGTTGTCCACCGAGAAGATGTCCCCGATGTTGCCGCAGTCGCTCTTGGCGCCGTCGGAGACGAAGATCTCGTCGTCGGCGATGTCCACGCCCCGGGCCTGGTAGCTGTCCCGGATGGCGAAGCGGAGGAAATCGTAGGCCCCGCAGGTCTCCTCGCAGTAGCCCCGGAAGGTCTCCTTCACCCCCATTTCCGCCGTGGCCTTGGCCATGGCCTCCACCACCACGGGGGCCAGGGGCAGGGTCACGTCCCCGATGCCCAGGCGGATGAGGGGCATGGGCAGGTTCTCCGCCGAAAAGGCCCGCACCCGCCGACCGATCTCCGGGAAGAGATAACCCCCCGGCAACTTCAGAAAGTTCTGGTTGATCTTCGCCATGGTATATTCCTCCTTGTTGTATCAAAGGGCCCTGTCGTCGGGCCACTCCCCTTCAAATACCGTTCTGGCCGGGCCGGTCATGTAGAGGTGGTCGTCCGCCTCGTCCCAGCGGATCTGGAGCTCGCCCCCTAGGAGGACCACCGTCACCTCCCGACCGGTGAGCCCCTGGCTGGCGCAGGCGCAGACGGTGGCGCAGGCTCCCGTGCCGCAGGCCAGGGTCTCCCCGCTGCCCCGCTCCCACACCCGCATGAACACCCGGTCGGGGGCCAGGACCTCTACGATCTCCACGTTCACCCCCTGGGAAAAGGCGGGGTTGGGGGTGGAGAGGGGGGCGTGTATTGACAAGTTAAATTCCTTTACACCCTCCGTGGGGATCACAAAGTGGGGGTTGCCCATTGAGACGGGAAAGCCTTGGAACGACTGGTCTCCCGCGGTGACGCTCCGGGACGGCTCCAGGACGGGCGTCCCCATGTCCACCGTCACCTGGTCCACTTTTCCGCTCTTGACTGACAAGTAAAGATGCTTTACACCTGCTAACGTCTCAATGGTCAGCGCCCGTTTGTCCGTCAGGCCCTTGTCGTAGACGAATTTGCCCACACAGCGGATGCCGTTGCCGCACATCTCCGCCTGGGATCCGTCGGCGTTGAACATGGCCATGCGGAAGTCGGCGATCTCCGAGGGGAAGATGCAGATCAGCCCGTCGCTCCCCACACCGAAGTGCCGGTCAGAAACCGCCCGGGACAGGGCGGGCAGGTCCTGGGGCGCGGACCGGGTGCAGTCCAGGTACACATAGTCGTTCCCCAGGCCCTCCATCTTGGTAAAGCGCATGATCCTCTCTCCTCTCCCCTAGTCCGGCTCCTCCAGGACGAGCCGGGCCATCTCCTCCAGCTTACAGCCCCGGTCCATGCTCCGCTTCTGCAAAAAGCGGTGGGCCTCCTCTTCGCTCATGCCGTGGCGGGCCATGAGCAGGGCCTTGGCCCGCTGGACGACCCCGCGCTCCGTCCCCCTCCGGCGGTGGGCGGCGGACGGGGCGGGCTGGCGGCTCAGGCGCAAAAGCGTCTCCACCGCGCTCAGAAGCTCCTCCCGCCGGATGGGCGCGGGGAGCTTGAAGATGCCCGCCTCCCCACACAGGTCCAGCCGGGGCTGGGTGGCCACCATGAGCATGGCCGTCTCCGGCGGCAGGTCGTCAAAGAGGGCCTCCGCCGAGCCGTCGGGCAGTTTGTAGCCGCAGACCACGGCACAGCAGCTCTCCTGCCCCACCAGGCGGCGCACCTCCATCCCCGAGCGGCAGACCTGGACGGCGGCCAGCCCGGCGGACTCGATGAGCTCCCGGATATACCGGGCGTTTTTCTCCTTTTCAAAGGCGACGATAATCTTTTCCAACAGGTATCCATCCCTCCGAGGGAGCGCGTTTCAGACAGCGGGCGGGCTCAGTAGTTGATCATATACTTGTCCCGTTCCCAGGAGGACACCCGCGTGCGGTACTCGTTCCACTCCGCCTCTTTCCCGGCGATGTACTGGTCCGCCACGTGCCGCCCCAGCACGTCCAGGATGAACCGGTCCTGCTTCAGGGCGGCCAGGGCCTCCTCCAGGGAGCCGGGCAGGGCGTCGATCCCCTTGCGGCGGCGGGCGGCGGGGGTCATCGCGAAGATGTTCTCGGTGATCTCCGGCGGCGGGGTCAGCCCCTTCTCGATCCCGTCCAGCCCGGCGGCCAGGCAGACGGCCAGGGCCAGGTAGGGGTTGCAGCAGGGGTCGGGACAGCGCAGCTCCAGGCGGGTGGCCTGGCCCCGGGCGGCGGGGATGCGGATGAGGGCGGAGCGGTTGGAGGCCGACCAGGCCATGTAGCAGGGGGCCTCGTAGCCGGGCACCAGGCGCTTGTAGGAGTTGACCAGGGGGTTGGTGATGGCGGCCATCCCCTTCATGTGCCGGAGGACGCCGGCGATGAAGCTGTACGCCGTCTTGGAGAGGCCCCGCTCCCCTCCCTCGTCGTAGAACACGTTCCGGCCCTTGTTGAACAGGGACATATTGATGTGCATCCCGGACCCGGCGATACCGAAGATGGGCTTGGGCATGAAGGTGGCGTGGAGGCCGTTTTTCTGGGCCAGGATCTTCACCGCCAGCTTGAAGGTCATGATGGAGTCGGCGCAGTGGAGGGCGTCCTGGTACTTGAAGTCGATCTCGTGCTGGCCCTGGGCCACCTCGTGGTGGCTGGCCTCGATCTCAAAGCCCATGCTCTCCAGGGCCAGGCAGATCTCCCGGCGGGTGGACTCCCCGTGGTCCAGGGGGCCCAGGTCGAAATACCCCGCCTCGTCGTTGGTCTTGGTGGTGGGCTTGCCCTCCTCGTCGGTCTGGAAGAGAAAGAACTCCGCCTCGGGGCCCACGTTGAAGGTGTCAAAGCCCATGTCCTCGGCCTTTTTCAGCACCTTCTTCAGCACCCCCCGGGGGTCGCCCACAAAGGGGGTGCCGTCGGGGTTATACACGTCGCAGATCAGACGGGCCACCTTGCCCTGCTGGGGCCGCCAGGGGAAGACCACGAAGCTGTCCAGGTCGGGATAGAGGCACTGGTCGGACTCCTCCAGGCGGACGAAGCCCTCGATGGAGGAGCCGTCGAACATGATCTGGTCGTCCAGGGCCTTCTCGATCTGGGAGGCGGTGATGGCCACGTTCTTCAGCTGGCCGAAAATGTCGGTGAACTGCATCCGGATGAACTTGATGTCCTCGTCCCGCACCAGTTTGATGATCCGCTCTTTGGTATACGCCATAGGGCACCCCTCTTTCTCCACAGCAGATGTGGTCTGAACGATTTAGTATATCTTGCCAGGGCCCGCTCTGTCAAGTGCGGGGGGTGAAAAAGCACCCCGCCTCGGTGACGACGGCGTCCACCCGCTGGTCCCAGGGCTCCTCCGCCACCCGCTCCAGGCGCTGGGCCTCGAAGGCCGCCAGCACCCGCGCCGCCTGGGGACAGCGGGGGAGATAGCGGTCGTAGTATCCCCCGCCGTGGCCCAGCCGCCGCCCCAGGCCGTCAAAACCCACGCAGGGGAGGATCACCCCGTCCAGCTCCTCCGGCGCCACCCGGCGGGACCGCTCCGGCGTCGGCTCCCAGATGCCGTACCGCCCCCGCCGCCAGCTCTCCGGGCCCTGGGGCGCGTAGCCCTCCATCTGTCCGCCGGGGCCGGACACGGGGAAGACCAGCTCCAGCCCCGCCGCCTCTGCCCAGGCGTGGAAGGCGGACAGGTCCGCCTCCTCCGCCGTGGCCCGGTAGGACAGGACGCGGCGGGCCGTCCCCCACCAGGGCAGGCGCTCCAGCTCCCGGCAGATGGCGGCGCTGTACGCCGCCCGCCGCTCCGGGTCCAGCGCCCGCCGCCGGGCCAGACACAGGGACCGCTGTTCCTCCCGCTCCACGGCGCTCCCTCCCCTCTTTTTTCTGGTTCCATCATACTGTCCCGCCCGCCTAAAGTCAATCGTTTTCCCTGCCCGTCGGGGCACAGGGGGCGTTTCTGACAGTATTCTGAAGAAAAGATTTCATTCCTCTAAAGGTTTCTTAACATTCCTCCGAACCGCCTTGAACGGGGCGGTTTTTCCGCTAAACTGGAACAGGCGCGAAGAAAAAAGGAGGAATGCACCATGCCCATGCTGGAAGTCCAAGAGTTGAAAAAAGTCTACGCCCCCCGGTTTGGGGGGAGCCCGGTCCAGGCGCTGAACGGCGTCACCTTTCACCTGGAGGAGGGGGAGTTCGCCGCGGTCATGGGGGAGTCGGGCAGCGGAAAGACCACCCTTTTGAACATCCTGGCCGCCCTGGGCCAGCCCACGGCGGGGCGGGTCCGGCTGGATGGCCGGGACCTGGCCCAGGTGCGGGAGCGGGACCTGGCCGCCTTCCGCCGGGACAAGCTGGGCTTTATCTTCCAGGAGTTCAACCTGCTGGACACCTTCTCCCTGCGGGACAACATCCTGCTGCCCCTGGTGCTGGCCGGTACGCGGGTCGGGGAACTGGAGCCCCGCCTCCAGCCCCTGGCCCGCGCCCTGGGGCTGGAGGAGCTGCTGGACAAGTTCCCCTACGAGGTCTCCGGCGGGCAGAAACAGCGGGCCGCCGTGGCCCGGGCCCTCATCACCCGGCCCCGCCTGGTGCTGGCCGACGAGCCCACCGGGGCGCTGGACTCCCGCTCGGCCGATCAGCTTTTGCGGCTGCTGCGCTCCTTCAACGACCAGGGGCAGACCATCGTCATGGTGACCCACTCCCTCCAGGCGGCCAGCCACGCCCGGCGGGTGCTGTTCATCAAGGACGGGGCCATCTTCCGGGACCTGCGCCGGGGCGACCTGGCCGAGGGGCGGTTCTACGCCGCCATCGCCCAGGTCCTGACCGTCCTTCAGACCGGGGGTGAGGACCGTGGGTGAGCTCTACCCCCGCCTGGCCCTGCAAAACATCCGCCGGGGCCGACAGTTCTACCTGCCCTATCTGCTCACCGTCCTGGCCACCTGCGCCGCCTTCTACCTGGTCCTGGCCCTGAACCGCCAGTCGCTGTGGCCGGACAAGGCCCGCTACGCCTACCTCAGCGCCTTTATGACCATCGGCTCTCTGGTGATCGCCCTGTTCGCCGCGGTCTTTCTCACCTACACCGGCCGCTTCCTCTCCAAGCGGCGGCAGCGGGAGCTGGGGCTCTACAACATCCTGGGCATGGGCAAGGGCCACATCGCCCTGATCCTGGGGTATGAGGCCCTCTTTCTGGCGGTGGCGGGGATCGGCGGGGGGCTTCTGGCCGGGATGGTCCTCCAGGGGGTGTTCACCGCCCTGCTGTCCGCGCTGATGGGGATGCCGCCCATCTTCTCCCCCGCCCCCTCCCCCGCTGGAGCGGTGGCCACGGCGGGCCTTTTCGCCGCGATCCTGCTGGGAAACCTGGTCCTGGACCTGGCCCGGCTCAAGCTCCAGAAACCGGTGGAGCTGCTGCGGGAGAGCGCCGTGGGGGAGCGGGAGCCCAGGACCCGGTGGCTGTTGGCGCTGGCGGGGCTGGCCACCCTGGGGGGCGGCTACGCCATCGCCGTGACCGCCCCCTCCGCCGCCGACGCCCTGGTCCTCTACTTCCCGGCGGTCCTGCTGGTCATCCTGGGCACCTACTGCCTGTTCACCGCCGGGAGCGTCGCCGTGCTGAAGCTGTTGAAGAAAAACAGGCGCTTCTACTATCAGACCACCCACTTCATCGGCCTGTCCGGGATGCTCTACCGCATGAAGCGAAACGCCGTGGGGCTGGCGAACATCTGCGTGCTGTGCACCATGGTGCTGGTGATGACCTCGGGCACGCTGACGCTCTATCTGGGCTCGGAGGAGCTCATCCCCAAGCGCTACCCCGGCGAGGTCACCGTCTGCGTTGTCTACGACCCGGCGGCGGAAAGGCCTCTGGATCAGGCGGAGCTGGACCGGCGCTTCGCCCTCTGCGCCCAGCGCTGGGGCTATCCCGACGCCCGGGAGCTCGACCAGACCGCCTGCGCGGCCCTGTGGCTGACGGAGGTGGGCGAGGGGGTGTTCCAGGACGGCGACCCCGCGCCGGGCCTGTCCCGGTTCTACTTCTACCTCATGCCCTATGAGACCTACGAGCGGCGCACCGGTCTCCCCCTCCCCCACGACGGCGCGGCGCACATCTACCGGGAGGGGGGCTGGCCGTGGGAGACGCTGACGCTGGACTTCGGCGGCGATGACCTGGCCTGCTTCCCGGTGGGCCAGCCCCTGGAGGCCATCCCCGACGTGATCTCCGCCCTGCTGTACGTGGGCTCCAACGACTGCTATGTGGCCCTGCCGGAGGAGGCCCTGGCCCAGCTGTCCCAGCTCCGGGCTGAGAGCGGGCGCGGGCCCCTCTCCCTCACCCGGAGCGCCTATTGGGACCTGGGGGGCGACCCCGGGGACTACGCCACCGTCCTGCGGGCCTTTTACGGCGAGAACTGGACGGGCCTGGGGCAGTATGACCGCCTCTTCTTCCAGGACCGGGAGAGCTTCGCCCAGGAGTACTACGCCCTCAACAGCGGCTTCTTCTTCCTGGGGGTCTTCCTGGGATCCCTCTTCCTCCTGGCCACGGCGCTCATCCTCTACTACAAGCAGCTGGTGGAGGGCTACGAGGACCAGGCCCGCTACCACATCCTCCGGGCGGTGGGGATGGACCGGGCCACCATCCGCCGCTCGGTGAACGGCCAGCTCCTGGTGGTCTTCTTCGCCCCTCTGCTGGTCAGCGGGGTCCACCTGGTCTTCCACTTCCCCCTGGTGCGGCGACTGCTCACCCTCTTTGGGGTGTACGACCTCTGGCTGGAACTGGCCTGCGCCCTGGGGGCGCTGGGGCTGTTCCTTCTGCTCTACGCCGGGATGTACCGCCTCACCGCCCGGGCCTACGCGCGGATCGTGGGCTGACGGCGGCCCTTGTCTGCCCCGCCCTTCTGTGGTAAAATAGGGGCAGCATAGGTCAACCTAGGGAGAGGGGGCGGAGGACATGGAGAATACCGTGCTGGGCATCCTGGCCCATGTGGACGCGGGCAAGACCACCCTGTCCGAGGCCATCCTCTACACCGCCGGACAGCTGCGCGCCCTGGGGCGGGTGGACCACCGGGACAGCTTTTTGGACACCGACGCCCTGGAGCGGGAGCGGGGGATCACCATCTTCTCCAAGCAGGCGATCTTCCCCCTGGGACAGCGACAGATCACCCTGCTGGACACCCCCGGCCACGTGGACTTCTCCGCCGAGATGGAGCGGGCTTTGGGGGTGATGGACTGCGCGTTGCTGGTGGTCAGCGGCACCGACGGGGTGCAGAGTCACACCCGGACCCTGTGGCGGCTCCTGGAGCGCTACAACGTCCCCACCCTGCTCTTTTGCAACAAGATGGACCTGCCCAACCGGGGGGAGGAAAACCTGATGGGGGAGCTGCGCCGCGCCCTGAGCGACCGCTGTGTGGACTTCTCCGGCCCCCGGGGCGAGGACTTCTGGGAGTCGGTGGCCCTGTGCGACGAGGAGACGCTGGCCGAGTATCTGGACCGGGGCGCCCTCTCCCCTGACGCGCTCCCCGGGCTGATCGCCCAGCGCAAGCTGTTCCCCTGCTGGTTCGGCTCGGCGCTGAAGGTGGAGGGGGTGGCGGAGCTCCTGGAGGGCCTGGAGGCCCTGCTCCCCCGCCGGACCTACCCGGAGACCTTCTCCGCCCAGGTCTACAAGGTGGAGCACCCCCAGGGGGGCGGGCAGGTGACCCACCTGAAGATCACCGGCGGCGCGCTGAAGGTGAAGACCGTCCTCTCCAACCGCCGCCCCGGCCTTCCCCCGGAGGGGGTGTGGGAGGAGAAGGTGGACCAGATCCGCCTCTACTCCGGCGAGAAATTCCAGACGGTGGACGCCGCCCCGGCGGGGACGCTGTGCGCCGTCACCGGCCTCACCCGCGCCCTGCCCGGGCAGGTCTTTGGGGACGCCCCAGGCCCGGACGCCCCCGCCCTCCAGCCCGTCCTCTCCTATCAGGTCCTTCTCCCCGACGGCCAGGACCCCTATACCGTCTACCCCCACTTCCAACAGCTGGCGGAGGAGGACCCTCAGCTCCACGTCACCTGGGACGCCCAGAGCAAGGCCATCCACGTCCAGCTCATGGGGGACATCCAGGCGGAGATCCTGCGCCGGGTGCTCTCTGACCGCTTCGGCCTGCGCTGTGACTTCGGCCCCGGGGCCATCGTCTACCGGGAGACCCTGGCCGCCCCATCCCTGGGCGTGGGGCACTTCGAGCCCCTGCGGCACTACGCGGAGGTGCATCTGCTCCTGGAGCCCGCCCCGCCGGGCAGCGGGCTCCACTTCTTCTCCCGCTGTCCCCAGGAGGTGCTGGACTTCCCCTGGCAGCGGCTCATCCTCAGCGCCCTGGAGGGGCGGAGCCACCCCGGGGTGCTCACCGGCTCCCCGGTCACCGACCTGAACATCACTCTGGTGGCCGGACGGGCCCACCCCAAGCACACCGAGGGGGGCGACTTCCGCCAGGCCGCCTGCCGGGCCCTGCGGCAAGGGCTGATGTCCGGCCAGAGCGTCCTGCTGGAGCCCTGGTACGACTTCCGGCTGGAGCTGCCCCAGAGCTATGTGGGCCGGGCCCTGGCCGACCTGGGCCAGATGGGGGCGGAGACCGCCCCGCCGGAGACGGTGGGCGAGGAGGTCCTGCTCACCGGCTCGGTGGGGGTGGCCGCCTTCGGGGACTACCCCGCCCAGGTGGCGGCCTACACCCACGGCCTGGGGCGGGTGGGCTGTCAACTGGGGGGCTACCGCCCCTGCCGGGACCAGGAGCGGGTGGTGGAGGCCATGGGCTACGACCCGGAGCGGGACACGGAGAACCCGGCGGACTCGGTGTTCTGCTCCCACGGCGCGGGGCACTCCGTCCCCTGGCGGGAGGTGCCCGCCCACGCCCACGTCTCCAGCGGCCTGCGGCTCCAGGACGGAGCGGTGGAGGACGCCCGGGCGGCGGCCCAGGCGGGGACTCCCACCGTCTACACCGGCACCGCCGCCCAGGACGCGGAACTCCAGGCCATCTTCGAGCGCACCTACGGGCCCATCAAGTCCCCCGGCCCCCGGCCCATGTCCACCCCCAAGGCGGCCCCCACTCTGCCGGACAAGGTGGAGGTGGACCTGGGCCCCGGGCGGACGGAGTATCTGCTGGTGGACGGGTACAACATCATCTTCGCCTGGGAGGAGCTGAAGGCCCTGGCTCAGCGGGACCTGGACGCCGCCCGGGCCGCCCTCACGGAGGTCCTGCGCAACTACCAGGGCTACCGGGGCAACCGGGTCATTCTGGTCTTTGACGCCTACAAGGTCCACGGCGGGGTGGAGACGGTGGAAAAACAGGGGAACATCACCGTGGTCTACACCAAGGAGGCGGAGACCGCCGACGCCTACATCGAGCGGGCCACCTACCGCCTGGGCAAGGACAACCGGGTGCGGGTGGCCACCTCCGACGGGCTGGTGCAGGTCATCATTCTGGGCCACGGGGCCCTGCGGGTCTCCGCCACCGCCCTCCGGGAGGAGGTGGAGGCCGCCCTGGGCCAGATCCAGGCTCTGGTGCGCCAAAGTCAGCTCCCCTCCCCCGCCCGGCCCATCGCCCAGGCCATGGAACGGGCCAAACAGCAAAAGGACGGGTGACAAGGTATTTACCTTGTCACCCGTCTGATTGGTTAGAATAGCCGCCCTCTCGTCCGGTCTATATGCTGACAAGGTTATAACCTTGTCAGTTTTTTTGCCCTACCGGGCGAAAAGGCCCGCCACGCACAGGGCGATGCCGTAGAGGATACTGGCGGAGATGCCGTAGACCAGGACGGGGCCGGCCACGGTGAACAGCTTGGCCCCAGTGCCCAGGACAAGGCCCTCGCTCTTGAACTCCAGGGCAGGGGACGCCATGGCGTTGGAGAAGCCGGTGATGGGCACCAGCGTCCCCGCCCCGGCCCGCTTGGCCAGGTCGTCAAAGACGCCCAGGCCGGTGAGCAGAGCGGCCAGGAGGATGAGGGTAATGGACACCCAGGTCCCCGCGTCCTCCTTGGAGGCGCCCAGGGACTGATAGAGGTCGCTCAGCCCCTGCCCCGCCGCGCAGATCGCCCCGCCCACCACAAAGGCCCAGCACAGGTCCTTCCAGATGGGGGAGGGACTGGCCTTGCTCTCTACATATTTGTTGTACTCCCGGTCGGTCATTTTCAACGCCAACGCCTCCAGAGATAGGGATGGCGTTAGTATGCGCTCCCCTCTGGAAAATATGCGAAACGGCCGGTCAGCGCGCGCTGACCGGCCGTTGGAGCGGTGGGCTCAGTCCTGGTCCCAGTTGTGGTAGACGTTCTGCACGTCGTCGTCCTCTTCCAGGAGCTCGATCATCTTCTCCATGTTCCGGATGTCCTCTTCGTTCTCCAGCTTGACGTAGTTCTGGGGGACCATGGCCACCTCGGCGGAGAGGAAGGAGTAGCCCTTGTCCTCCAGGGCGGAGAGGACGGCGGCGAAGTCGTCCGGGGCGGTGGTGATCTCAAAGACTTCCTCCTGGGCCTCGAAGTCGGCGGCGCCGGCGTCCAGGGCGTCCATCATGACGGTGTCCTCGTCCAGGTCCTCCTT
>CANQMK010000025.1 GCA_947624895.1 uncultured Oscillospiraceae bacterium
GACCCCCAGGTGGCGGGCCGGTGGGTGAACGTGAGCTGGGTGGAGGGGGAGCAGGAGAGCTACCGCACCGCCCTGGAACTCTCCGCCCCCGACCGGGACGGCCTGGCCCTGGACGTGGCCACCGTGCTGTCCGCCCTGAAGGTCCGGGTCTCCACCCTGGCCGCCCGCAGTCAGGACGACGGCACCGCCCTGGTGACGGTGGAGGCGGAGGTGAAGGACCGGGACCAGCTCCAGCAGGTCATCAACAAGCTCAGCCAGATCCGGGGCGTCTCCGCCGTGAAGCGGGGCGCCCGATAAGGGCGGGGGCGGCGCGTCCCGCCGTCTACCGCGGAGAAAGGAGGCCGGGGAAATGGAACACCGGCTCGGCGTGCTGGGGGGCATGGGCCCCCAGGCCACCCAGGTCTTTTACCAGCGCATTCTGGACCGCACCGACGCGGCCCGGGACCAGGACCACCTGTGCGCCCTGATCTTCAGCGACACCGCCATCCCCGACCGCACCCAGGCCATCCTCTCCGGCCGGGAGGAGGAGGTCTACCAGCGGCTGTTGGAGGGGGCCAAGCTGCTGGAGGGGGCGGGGTGTACCTGCCTGGCCATCCCCTGCAACACCTCCCACTACTTCGTCCCGCGGCTCCAGGCGGAGCTGCGCGTCCCCATCCTGCACATGCCCCGGCTGGCGGTGGCCCGGGCCAGGGAGCTGGGGTGGCGCAAGGTGGCCATCCTGGCCACCGAGGGCACGGTGAAGACCGGGATCTACCAGCGGGAGTGCGACGGGGCGGGGCTGACCGCCTGGAGTCCGGACGAGGCGCTCCAAGCCCTGGTCACCTCCATCATCTACGACGAGATCAAGCGGGGGGAGACGGGCAGCCGGGAGAAGTTCGCCGCCGTGGACAAGGCCGCCCGGGCCGCCGGGTGCGACGGGGCCATTTTGGGCTGTACCGAGCTGTCCGTCTTCCACGCCTACCACGCTCTGCCCGACTACTATCTGGACGCCATGGACCTGCTGGCCCAGGAGGCCATCCTCCGCTGCGGCAAGCGCCTGCGGGAGGTGTAGCCCTTGTCGGAGCACACCTTTCTGCTCCCCACCCTCTTCGGCCTGGAGGGGGTGGCCGCCCAGGAGTGCAAACGCCTGGGCCTCCGGGAGGTCCGGGGGGAGGACGGCCGGGTGCTGTGCCAGGGGTCTCTGACCGACCTGGCCCGGCTGAATTTGAACCTGCGCACCGCCGAGCGGGTGCTCCTGCTCCTGGGCCGCTTCCCGGCGGCGAATTTTGAGGCGCTCTTCGACGGGGTGGCCGCCCTCCCCTGGGAGGACTACCTCCCCCGGGACGGGGCCTTTCCCGTGCGGTGCCAGTGCCTGGACTCCGCCCTCCACGCCGCCGTCACCTGCGGCAACGTAATCAAAAAGGCCATCGCCACCCGCCTGGGGCGGCGCTACGGCCTGTCCACCCTCCCGGAGACGGGGGCGCAGTACGCCGTGCGGTGCCTCATCTTCAAGGACACCGTCACCATCGGCCTGGACGCCTCCGGCCCCTCCCTCCACAAGCGGGGCTACCGGGCCCGGAACGCCGGCGCCCCCCTGCGGGAGACGCTGGCCGCCGCCCTGGTGCTCCTGTCCCGCTACCGGGGCCGCGGCCCGCTGATCGACCCCTTCTGCGGCAGCGGCACCATCCCCATCGAGGCCGCCCTCATCGCCAAGAACCGGGCCCCCGGCCTGAACCGCTCCTTCGCCGCCCAAAAGTGGGCCTTCGTGCCCCCGGCGGCGTGGCTGGACGCCACCCAGGAGGCCCTGGACGGGGAGTACCACGGGGCCTACGATATCCTGGGCTCCGACCTGGACCCCGCCGCGGTGGACCTGGCCCGGGAGAACGCCCGGCTGGCGGAGGTGGAGGACGTGGTGCGCCTGGCCGTGGCGGACGCCCGGGCCTTCTCCCCCGCCGCCCCCGCCGGGCGGGTGGTCACCAACCCCCCCTACGGCCAGCGGCTGATGGAACAGCGGGAGGCGGAGGCGCTCTACCGGGACTTCGGCAAAGCCTTCGCCCGGCTGGGGCCGGGGTGGGAGCTCTACCTGCTCAGCAGTCACACGGAGTTCGAGCGGGCCTTTGGCCGCCCCGCCCCCAAGAAGCGGAAGCTCTACAACGGCCCCCTGCTCTGCCAGCTCTACCAGTACCGCTGACCGCCCGCCCCCGCCGACTCTATCTGCGCTGCCCCCTCCCGCCCAGCGGGGAAAACTTGGCAAATAGCACAAAAAGAGGCGCTATAATTTGGTGATATTTGAGCCGGATTTTCCTTGCGTTCCGGCGGGAAAAAGGGTAAGATATGGAGTGATGTTAGCACTCCGGCCATTTGAGTGCTAACTCCCCCAAACCGGTATTACATTGATAGGAGGGAACCTATTATGAAGTTGAAGCCGTTAGCGGACCGCGTTGTGGTGAAGATGGTGGAGGCGGAGGAGAAGACCAAGTCCGGCCTCATCCTCACCGGCAGCGCCAAGGAGAAGCCGGAGGTGGCCGAGGTAGTGGCCGTGGGCCCCGGCGGCATGGTGGACGGCAAGGAGGTCAAGATGACCGTGAAGAAGGGCGACAAGGTCATCACCAGCAAGTACTCCGGCACCGAGGTCAAGATGGACGGCCAGGAGTACAACATCGTCCGCCAGAGCGACATTCTGGCGATCGTGGAATAACGCGAGCGCGTAACGCAAGGAGGTAACGCATATGTCTAAGTTGATCTGCTACGGCGAGGACGCCCGGAAGGCCATGGAGCGGGGCGTCAACCAGCTGGCCGACACGGTGAAGGTCACCATGGGCCCCAAGGGCCGCAACGTGGTGCTGGACAAGAAGTACGGCTCTCCCCTGGTCACCAACGACGGCGTGACCATCGCCAAGGAGATCGAGCTGGAGGACCCCTTTGAGAACATGGGCGCCCAGCTGGTGAAGGAGGTCTCCACCAAGACCAACGACGTGGCCGGTGACGGCACCACCACCGCCACCCTGCTGGCCCAGGCCATCATCCGGGAGGGCCTGAAGAACCTGGCCGCCGGGGCCAACCCCATGGTCATGAAGAAGGGCATCGCCAAGGCCACCGAGGCCGCCATCACCGAGATCAAGAAGAACTCCAAGAAGGTCAAGGGCACCGAGGACATCGCCCGGGTGGGCGCCGTCTCCAGCGGGGACGAGACCATCGGCAAGCTCATCGCCGAGGCCATGGAGAAGGTGGGCCACGACGGGGTCATCACCGTGGAGGAGTCCAAGACCGCCGAGACCTACTCCGAGGTGGTGGAGGGGATGCAGTTCGACCGGGGCTACATCACCCCCTATATGGTCACCGACACCGAGAAGATGGAGGCGGTGATGGACGACGCCCTCATCCTCATCACCGACAAGAAGATCTCCAACATCCAGGAGATCCTCCCCGTGCTGGAGCAGGTGATCCAGTCCGGCAAGAAGCTGGTCATCATCGCCGAGGACGTGGAGGGCGAGGCGCTGTCCACCCTCATCGTCAACAAGCTGCGGGGCACCCTGAACATCCTGTGCGTCAAGGCCCCCGGCTTCGGCGACCGGCGCAAGGAGATGCTGGAGGACATCGCCATCCTCACCGGCGGCACCGTCATCTCCTCCGACCTGGGCATGGAGCTGAAGGACACCCAGCTGAATATGCTGGGCAAGGCCCGCCAGGTGAAGAGCAACAAGGAGAACACCATCATCGTGGACGGCGCCGGTTCCTCCAAGGCGGTGAAGGACCGGGTGGCCCAGATCCGCACCCTCATCGAGAACACCACCTCCGAGTACGACAAGGAGAAGGCCCAGGAGCGGCTGGCCAAGTTGGCCGGTGGCGTGGCCATCATCCGTGTGGGTGCCGCCACCGAGGCGGAGATGAAGGAGAAGAAGCTGCGTATCGAGGACGCCCTGAACGCCACCCGCGCCGCGGTGGAGGAGGGCATCGTGGCCGGCGGCGGCACCGCCTACGTCAACGCCATCCCCGCCGTGGACAAGATGGTCAAGACCCTGGAGGGGGACGAGCGCACCGGCGCGGCCATCATCGCCGCCGCCCTCACCGAGCCCATGCGCCAGATCGCCAAGAACGCCGGCATCGACGGCTCCGTGGTGCTGGAGCAGGTGAAGCAGTCCAAGAAGACCGGCTACGGCTTTGACGCCTACAACGAGACCTACGTGGACATGATCTCCGCCGGCATCGTGGACCCCACCAAGGTGACCCGCTCCGCCCTGGAGAACGCCGCCAGCGTGGCCAGCCTGATGCTCACCACCGAGTCCCTGGTGGCCGACAAGCCTGAGCCCCCCGCCCCCGCCGCCCCCGCCCCCGACATGGGCGGGATGTACTAAGCGGCACAGCGCGCGATCCTCACAGCGGCCGACCGGCCCCCGCCGGTCGGCCGCTTTTTCGCGCGGCGGGACGGGGCCGCGCTGTGCTGTGCCTTCCTGAGATAGGCGCTGACCTCTGCTGAACTTTGCGAGACTCGGCGCGCCGCGTCTGCTGTCTCTTTCAGAGATAGACGCGGCGCGCCTGCCGTCTCAACCAGGGGCGGGTGGGCTTTCAGCTTCCAGCGGTGGGTCTGGACAACGTCGCGCAAACGCAATTCCCTCTCACCTCCCCCTCTGGGGGAGGTGGCGCCGCGCAAGCGGCGACGGAGAGGGCGTCGATGCAGGCGCCCCCGGAGGGGGTCTGTACTTCCTGCCAAGGGCAGGAGGGCGGTTCCGCCTCCCGGCGGGGGCCAAACCCATTTTCTTTTTCTTTGCGAAGAAAAAGAAAACGGTTTTGGATGCCAAAAGAAAAAGAAATGGGGCAAGGCTAAGGAGCGGTGCCGCTGAAGCTCGGCGGCCCGGAAGGACAGGAATACGCCTCTGGGGTCCCCGGCAAGGGCGCAAGCCCTTGTTGGGGAGAGGACGAGCAGCGGAATGAGTGAGCCCTCGGCTTCAGCCGGGGGCGAGGGATATGGAGCTTGTGAGGACGACGCCGCCACTGGGCGGCACCACGTCCGTCATCGTCATACGGGGTCTGGTTTTAACTGCCGCCGTGGCCGCCTCTCAACTGCTGGGCGGGAGCACAGGGCAAGGCCTGCTACTCCAATCAGGGCGGGTGGATTTTTGCTGCCAACAAGGGACCTGGATGGTCCAAAGGGCAATCTGAAGGGCAACGGTCAAGAGCAAGACCTCCCGTCGTCCCACACAGCGCCAGCCTACCTCCTTCCCCGCACCCCAGAGGCGGCCTCGGCGGTAATTAAAATCGGAACTCCTCCGTCCATGACGGACGTGGTGCCGCCCAGTGGCGGCAACCTTCTGGCGTATGCCTGTCTATCGGGCCGCCGAACATCGGAGCCGAGCGGTCCTTAGCATAGCCCCATTCTTTTCTCTTTGGAGTCCAGGACCGTTTCTCTTTTCTTCGCGAAGAAAAGAGAAATGGTCCTGGCCCCGCGCCGGGAGGCGCCGCCCCCTGCCCTTGGCAGGAAACGCAGACCCATAGCGTCTGGCCCTGAAAGGTTTTGCAAGTCCTCAGCACTTATCCCTGGAAGGTTTCGCAGACCCCCAGCGCCCAGCCTCGTAAACTTCAGCAGACCCTCAGCGCCTAGTCTAGCAAGGTATCGCAGACCCGTTGCTGGAAGCCGCAAGCCCACCCGCCCCTGGTTGGAATTGCAGACCCACGCCAGCCCACCCCCGCAACGTCCAGCAGCCGCGAAAAACGCTGTGTGTTTTGACAAGGTGTGGTATAATAGCCGCAGAGCGGCTTGCAGCTATGGTAGAATGGAGCGAAAGGAGGCGGGCGTATGCGTGTCGCCCTTGTGACCGGCGGGGCCGGGGGGATCGGGAGCGCGGTGTGCCGCCGTCTGGCCGCCGACGGCGTGACGGTTGCGGTGGGCTACCGCGCCCACCGGGCGGAGGCGGAGGCGCTGGCCCGGGAACTGGGCGGCGCGGCGGTCCTCTGCGACGTGACCGACCCGGTGAGCGTCCAAAAAGCGGTTGACAATGTGTTGGAGGAATTTTGTCAACTTGACATTTTGGTGTGCAACGCCGGGGTGGCCTGGCAGGGCCTTTTGCAGGAGATGGACGACGGGGATTGGCGGGGGGTGATGGCCGCCGACCTGGACGGGGTGTTCCACTGCTGCCGGGCGGCGCTGCCGGCCATGATCCGGGCGAAGAGCGGGCGGATCGTCACCATCTCCTCCGTCTGGGGCGTCCGGGGGGCCTCCTGCGAGGCGGCCTACTCCGCCGCAAAGGCGGGGGTGGTGGGGCTGACCCGGGCCCTGGCGAAAGAGGTGGGCCCCAGCGGGATCACGGTGAACTGCGTGGCCCCCGGCGTCATCGACACCGCCATGAACCGCCACCTGGGACCCCAGGCGCTCCAGGCGCTGGCGGAGGAGACCCCCCTGGGCCGCCTGGGCCGCCCGGAGGAGGTGGCGGAGGCGGTGACCTTCCTCTGCTCCGACGCCGCCGGGTTCATCACCGGCCAGGTGCTGGGGGTGGACGGAGGCTTCGGCGTTTGACATAATCCACAAATGACGGCGGCGTAAGCCGCCGTCATTTGGCTGTTTTGAAGTTGACAAATTCGCCCGTCACCGCTATAATTGTCAACAACCTTGAAAAGGAGGTTTATTAGGAAAATGAAGAAGTATCTTGCACTGCTCCTGGCCCTGGCCATGGTCTTCGCCCTGGCCGCCTGCGCCAACAACGGCGGGAACTCCACCCCCAGCGAGGCCCCCTCTGAGGCCCCTGTGGAGACCCCCAGTGAGGCCCCCTCTGAGGCCCCTGTGGAGACCCCCAGTGAGGCTCCCGCGGAGAACCCCGCGGAGGGCGCCACCGCCGCCTTCAAGCTGGGCGGCACCGGCCCCCTGACCGGCCCCGCCGCCATCTACGGCACCGCCGCCCGCAACGGCGCCCAGATCGCCGTGGATGAGATCAACGCCCTGGGCGGCATCCAGTTCGAGCTGAACTATCAGGACGACACTCACGACGCCGAGAAGGCCGTCACCGCCTACAACACCCTGAAGGACTGGGGGATGCAGCTCTCCCTGGGCTCCGTCACCTCCAAGCCCTGCGAGGCCACCGCGGCCAAGAACTTTGAGGACCGCATCTTCGCCCTGACCCCCTCCGCCTCCTCCACCGCCGTGACCGAGGGGAAGGACAACGTGTTCCAGATGTGCTTCATGGACCCCAACCAGGGCTCCGCCTCCGCCCAGTACATCTTCGACCAGGGCCTGGCCAGCAAGGTGGCCGTGATCTGGAAGAACGACGACGTGTACTCCAAGGGCATCCGGGACACCTTCGTGTCCAAGGCCGCTGAACTGGGCCTGGAGGTGGTCAGCGAGACTACCTTTGCCGACGGCAACGACAGCGACTTCAACGTCCAGCTGACCGAGGCCAAGAACGCCGGGGCCGACCTGGTGTTCCTGCCCATGTACTACACCCCCGCCTCCCTGATCCTCTCCCAGGCCGACACCATGGGCTACGCCCCCAAGTGGTTCGGCGTGGACGGCATGGACGGCATCCTGACCCTGGAGGGCTTTGACACCGCCCTGGCCGAGGGCGTCATGCTCCTGACCCCCTTCAACGCCGACGCCGAGGACGCCAAGACCCAGGCCTTCGTGGAGAAGTACCAGGCCCAGTACGGCGAGGTGCCCAACCAGTTCGCCGCCGACGCCTATGACTGCGTCTACGCCTACGCCCAGGCCCTGGAGGCCGCCGGCGCCACCCCTGATATGTCCGCCGCCGACCTGTGCGACGCCATGATCGCCCAGTTCACCTCCATGACCTTCGACGGGCTCACCGGCGAGAGCATGACCTGGGGCGCGGACGGCGCCGTGACCAAGGCCCCCAAGGGCATGGTCATCCAGGACGGCGCGTATGTGGGTATGTAATCGGACCCCCTGCGCCGCAAACAACCGCTGAACACAATAGGCCGGCAGACACCTGCCGGCCTATTGCCTATCTTTGAGAAAGAGAGGTGCGAAGCGTGACCTTCCTCTCCTATCTGATCCAGGGGATCTCCCTGGGCAGTATCTACGCCATCATCGCCCTGGGCTACACCATGGTCTACGGTATCGCCAAGATGTTGAACTTCGCCCACGGGGACGTGATCATGGTGGGGGGCTATATGTGCTTTTTCGCCACCAGCGGGCTGAGGGACCGCTTCGCCGACGGCTCGGTGGCCCAGGCGGTGATCCCCAACCTGGCGGGGCTGCTGCTGGCCATGTTTGTGTGCACCCTGCTGGGCATCACCATCGAGCGGCTGGCCTATAAGCCCCTGCGGCAGGCCCCCTCCCTGGCGGTGCTGATCACCGCCATCGGCGTGAGCTACTTCCTCCAGAACGGCGCCCAGGTGCTGTGGAGCTCCAACCCCAAGATCTGCTCCTCCATCATCGGCAAGGGGGTGCTCTCCCTGGGGCAGCTGTCCATCAGCCACGTGATCCTGCTCACCGTGGTGGTGTGCGTGGTCATCATGCTGGCCCTGACCTGGTTCACCGGCAACACCCGGATGGGCAAGGCCATGCGGGCCTGCTCGGAGGACAAGGCGGCGGCCCAGCTCATGGGCATCAACGTCAACGCCACCATCTCCATGACCTTCGCCATCGGCTCCGCCCTGGCGGCCATCGCGGGGGTGCTGTTCACCTCCGCCTACCCCACCCTCCAGCCCACCACCGGCGCCCTGCCCGGCATCAAGGCGTTCACCGCCGCCGTCTTCGGGGGCATCGGCTCCATCCCGGGGGCGATGCTGGGCGGCATCCTGCTGGGCGTCATCGAGACCTTCGCCAAGGGGTATATCTCCACCCAGGTCTCCGACGCCATCGTCTTCGCCGTGCTGATTGTCATCCTTCTGGTCAAGCCCGCCGGCCTGCTGGGCAAGCAGGTGGCGGAGAAAGTGTAGGTGCGGCATGAAGAGACTTTCCAAGCAGAGCCGCGCCAACTTCCTCACCTACGGCGGCGTGATCCTGGTCTATGTCCTCCTCCAGCTCTACAACAGCCAGGTGGGGCTGAGCTCCATGATCCAGGGCCTGCTTATCCCCATCTGCGCCTATGTCACCATGGCCCTGGCCCTGAACCTGGTGGTGGGGGTGTCCGGGGAGCTGAGCCTGGGCCACGCGGGCTTTATGAGCGTGGGCGCCTTTTCCGGCACCGCCGCCGCCATCGCCCTCCAGGAGGTCATCCCCGCCGCCCCCCTGCGGCTGGCGGTGGCCATGGTCATCGGCGCGGCCTTCGCCGCCCTGGCGGGCTTTGTGATCGGTATCCCCGTCCTGCGGCTCAACGGCGACTATCTGGCCATCGTCACCCTGGCCTTTGGGGAGATCATCAAGAGCATCCTGAACAACCTCTACGTGGGCTTTGACGCCCGGGGCTTCCACTTCAGCTTCCTGGCCGACACGGTCAGCGACCGCCTGGCCGAGGGGGGCAAACTGCTCATCGGCGGGCCCATGGGCATCTCCCGCATCCCCATCATCTCCACCTTCACCGCCGGGGTGGTGCTGGTGCTGGTGTCCCTGGTCATCATCTTCAACCTGGTGAACTCCCGGGCGGGCCGGGCCATCATGGCCGCCCGGGACAACCGCATCGCCGCCGAGAGCGTGGGCATCAACGTGACCAAGTACAAGATGATCGCCTTCGTCATCTCCGCGGCCCTGGCGGGGGCGGCGGGCAGCCTCTACACCATGAGCCTGTCCACCATCGTGGCCAACAAGTTCGACTTCAACACCTCCATCCTGATCCTGGTGTTCGTGGTGCTGGGCGGCATGGGCAATATGTGGGGGGCCATCCTCTCGGCCACCTTCCTCACCCTGCTGCCGGAGCTGCTGCGGACCTTCAACCTGGACCAGTACCGGATGCTGGTCTACGCCGTGGTGCTGATCATCGTGATGATCGTCACCAACAACCCCCTCCTCCAGCGGACGGCGGAGGACCTGGCGGAGCGGTTCCACCGGAAAAAACCGGCCCAGGCCGGAGAGGGGGGGCAGAGCCATGAGTGAGCGGGTCAAGCGGGCGCCCACCAAGCTGGTGCCGGTGCCCAGCACCAACAAGATCCCCGAGCGGGATATCAACAAGGCCCCCATCCTGGAGTGCCGCCACCTGGGCATCGACTTCGGCGGCCTCACCGCCGTGAACGACTTCAACATGGCCATCGGCCGCACCGAGATCGCCGGGCTCATCGGCCCCAACGGCGCGGGGAAGACCACGGTGTTCAACCTGCTCACCAAGGTCTATCAGCCCACCCGGGGCACCATCCTGCTGGACGGGGTGGACACCCACAACATGACCTCCGTGCAGGTGAACCGGGCGGGCATCGCCCGGACCTTCCAGAACATCCGGCTGTTCAACAACCTGAGCGTGGAGGACAATGTGAAGGTGGGCCTCCACAACCAGACCAAGTACGGCCTCTTCCAGGGCATCTGCCGCCTGCCGGGGTACTGGCGGGAGGAGAAGCGGGCCCACGAGAGCGCCATGGAGCTGCTGCACATCTTCGACATGGAACACCTGGCCGGGCACCAGGCCGGGAGCCTGCCCTACGGCGCCCAGCGGCGGCTGGAGATCGTCCGGGCCCTGGCCACCAACCCCTCCCTGCTCCTCCTGGACGAGCCGGCGGCGGGGATGAACCCCTCCGAGACCGCCGAGCTGATGGACAACATCGTGAAGATCCGGGACACCTTCCACATCGCCGTCCTCCTCATCGAGCACGATATGTCCCTGGTCATGGGCATCTGCGAGGGCATCTGCGTGCTGAACTTCGGGGAGATCATCGCCAAGGGCACCCCCGACGAGATCAAGAACGACCCCCAGGTCATCGAGGCGTACCTGGGCAAGAAGCGGGAGGTGTGAGCGGTGCTTTTGAAGGTTGAGGACATCAACGTCTACTACGGCGCCATCCACGCCATCAAGGGCGTCTCCTTTGAGGTGGAGGAGGGGGAGATTGTCACCCTCATCGGCGCCAACGGCGCGGGGAAGTCCACCACCCTGAAGACCATCTCCGGCCTGCTGCGCTCCAAGACCGGGTCCATCACCTTTGAGGACAAGGACATCTCCGCCGTCCAGCCCCACAAGCTGGTGGCCCACGGGCTGGCCCACGTGCCCGAGGGGCGGCGGGTGTTCCTCCAGATGACGGTGGAGGAGAACCTGGAGATGGGCGCCTACGTGAAGAGCGCCGGGGTGGAGGAGGGCCTGGCCAAGGTCTACGAGCTCTTCCCCCGCCTCCGGGAGCGCCGCCGCCAGATCGCCGGCACTCTCTCCGGCGGCGAGCAGCAGATGCTGGCCATGGGCCGGGCGCTCATGTCCAGCCCCAAGCTGATGATGCTGGACGAGCCGTCCATGGGCCTGGCCCCCATCCTGGTGGACCAGATCTTTGAGATCATCCAGTCCCTCCACAAGGCGGGGACCACCATCCTCCTGGTGGAGCAGAACGCTCAGATGGCCCTCAGCGTGGCCGACCGGGGGTACGTGCTGGAGACGGGCAAGGTGGTCAAGTCCGCCGACGCCCAGGCCCTGCTCAACGACGCGGCGGTGAAGGCCGCCTACCTGGGCGGTTAGACCCAGAGAACAAAACAGGTAACAGGTCGGCCAACAGGCCGGCCTGTTTTTTTGCCGTTTTTTGTGGAGCCCCCGCCGGAGGGGGCGTCCCGGAGGGGGTCTGTGGAAGTAGGTCCGCCCTCTCAGTCAGCCTGCGGCTGACAGCTCCCCCAGAGGGGGAGCCGGGGAGGTGGTGCGGCACTACACCTTGGAGGGCGCCAAGGGGGTCGTGCGGCGCCGCGCCTTGTCTTGACCACGTCGCGCAGACGCAATTCCCTCTCGCCTCCCCCTCTGGGGGAGGTGGCGCCGCGCGAGCGGCGTCGGAGAGGGCGACGATGCAGGCGCTCCCGGAGGAATGGCGTCCCCGGAGGGGGTCTGTGGAAGGGGGCTCGCCCTCTCAGTCAGCCTGCGGCTGACAGCTCCCCCAGAGGGGGAGCCGGGGAGATGGTGCGGCGCTGCACCTTGGAGGGTGCCAAGGGGGTAGTGCGGCACTACACCTTGGAGGGCGCCAAGGGGGTTGTGCGGCGCCGCGCTTTGTCTGGACCACGCCGCGCGGACGCAATCCCTTCTTGCCTCCCCCGTTGGACCACGTCGCGCGAACGCAATCCCTTCTCGCCTCCCCCTCTGGGGGAGGTGGCGCCGCGCGAGCGGCGTCGGAGAGGGCGACGATGCAGGCGCCCCCTGGGGCTTCTACGGAAGCTGTCTCCTGTCTTCCGGGTGGGGCGACGGAGAGGCCCTACCCCCGGTGCGCCTCCCAGCTTCGGCGGAGGGCTTGGGAGAACCAGGTCAGGCCGTCCTCGGTCTGGGCCGCCGCGGCGGCGTCTTTTTGAAAGAGGTAGCAGAGGTAGGCCCAGAGGTCCGCCCGGCGGTCCTCCTGGACTTGGAGGGCGGTCACGTGGGCGACCTTGACCGCTTCGCCCGGCCAGGTCAAGGTCTCCAGCGTCCATTCCGCCCGGCCGATCTCCCTGCCGTCCTCCAGCAGGCGGGCCGTCCCCGGCCCCACCCGTTCCAGCTCCAGCATACGAGCCCCTCCCCTGTTTGGTCTCCCGCCGCATGGCGGCGATGTGCGGGAAACACGCCGCCTTTCGCGCCCCCGCCCGGAGGGCGGGGGCAAAAGCGGCATCCTACGGGACATATTCTACCACACTTCCGCCCCCCTGCCAACGGAGGGGGCACTTGTCTCCCCGGGAAAAATGTGATAAAATATCTTGTCAAACCACCACAGAGGAGGGAGCGCCATGGCCACCCAGCGGCTGCCGGAGGCGGAGATTGCCCGCCAGCGGGAGATCTGCGCCCAGATCGCCGAGCGGAACGCCGCCCGGGCCACGCCCCCCCTGGCCTTTGTGGACACCTACGGCTGTCAGCAGAACGAGGCGGACTCCGAGCGCCTGCGGGGCTACCTCCGGGAGATGGGCTACGGCTTCACCGACAGCGAGGCGGAGGCGGACGTGATCGTCATCAACACCTGCGCCGTCCGGGGCCACGCGGAGGACCGGGTGTTGGGCAACGTGGGCGCCCTGGTCCACACCAAGGCGGAAAAGCCCAGCCAGATCATCTGCCTGTGCGGGTGCATGATGGGCGAGCCGGGGATGGTGGAGAAGGTCCGGGCCTCCTACCGCCACGTGGACCTGTGCTTCGACCCACACGCTCTGTGGAAATTCCCGGAATTATTACAGCGAGTTATCGTAAGACGTGGCCGGGTCTTTGACACCGCCGGGGGCGACGGCGCCATCGCCGAGGGCATCCCCCTGGCCCGGCAGAGCGCCCTGAAGGGCTGGGTCAGCGTGATGTACGGGTGCAACAACTTCTGCTCCTACTGCATCGTCCCCTACGTCCGGGGGCGGGAGCGCTCCCGCCTGCCCCAGGACATTTTGCGGGAGGTGGAGGAGCTGGTGGCCGGGGGGTGCAGGGATATCACCCTCCTGGGCCAGAACGTGAACTCCTACGGCAAGGACCTGGGGGAGGGGGTGGACTTCCCCTGGCTGTTGGAGCGGGTCTGCGCCGTGCCCGGGGACTTCCTGGTGCGCTTTATGACCTCCCACCCCAAGGACGCCTCCACCCGGCTCTTCGACGTGATGGCGAAGGAGCCCAAGATCGCCCACCACCTCCACCTCCCCTTCCAGTGCGGCAACGACCGGGTGCTGGCCGCCATGAACCGGCGCTACACCGCGGCGCACTACTTAGAGCTGGTCCGCCAGCTCCGGGAGCGGATCCCGGATATCGTCCTCACCTCCGACGTGATCGTGGGCTTCCCTGGGGAGACCACGGCGGAGTTCGAGGACACCCTGCGGCTCATCCAGGCGGTGCGCTTCGACGCGCTGTTTACCTTCATCTACTCCCCCCGGGAGGGCACCCCGGCGGCGAAGCTGCCCGACGTGCTCACCCCCCAGGAGAAGCAGGCCAACTTCCAGCGCCTGGTGGACGCCCAGAACGCCATCTCCCACGCCATCCACCAGGGCTACGTGGGCAAGACCCTGCGGTGCCTGGTGGACGGGGTGGGGACCGACCCCCGGAACAACCTCACCGCCCGGACCAACGCGGGGCGGCTGGTCCACTTCACCGGGCCGGAGCGCCTGATCGGCACCTTCCAGGACCTCACCATCACCGGGGCCACCACCTGGGCCCTCTTTGGCCGGTGGAAGGAGGGGAGCGAGGCGTGAGCGAGAAAAAGGTCACCCCCATGATGCGCCAGTACCTGGCCGTGAAGAAGGCGTACCCGGACTGCCTGGTCTTCTTCCGCCTGGGGGACTTTTACGAGATGTTCTTCGACGACGCCACCACCGCCGCCCGGGAGCTGAACCTGGCCCTCACCACCCGGGACCGGAACAAGCCCCCGGAGGAGCGGGTGCCCATGTGCGGCGTGCCCTACCACGCCATCCAGGGGTACCTGGCCAAGCTCACCGCCAAGGGCTACAAGGTGGTCATCTGCGAGCAGATGGAGGACCCGGCCACCGCCGTGGGGCTGGTGGACCGGGACGTGACCCGGATCGTCACCCCCGGCACGGTGGTGGAGGAGGAGAGCCTGTCGGAGGACAACAACAACTTCCTGTGCGCCCTGTCCCTCCGGGGGGAGTGGGCGGGCCTGGCCTTCTGCGACCTGTCCACCGGCCGGAGCGAGGCCCTGGCCGCCCGCCTGCCCCAGGAGCTGCCCCGGCTTTACAGCGAGCTGGAGAGCCGCCGCCCCCGGGAGGTGGTCTTCCAGGACGGGGCCTGGGACAAGCTCCAGAGGGAGCTGGCCCGGCGGCTGGACTGCCGCTGTGAGCGGCTGGAGGACGCCGCCTTCGACCCCCGCCGCGGCGGGGAGCAGATGGCCAAGCAGTACCGCCGCCAGGACGGGGACCTGGACGAAAAGGAGGGCAAGTCCGCCGCCCTGGGGGCGGTGGGGGGCCTTTTGACCTATCTCTACCAGACCCAGCGCACGGAGAAGCTGCCCCACCTGGACCGGATCTCCTTCCACCGCAACCGGGCCTACATGGAGCTGGACCGGGCCACCCGCCGGAACCTGGAGCTCACCGAGACCATCCGGGAGGGGGAGCGCCGGGGCAGCCTGCTGTGGGTGATGGACCGGTGCCGGACCGCCATGGGGCGGCGGCGCCTCCGGGCCTGGCTGGAACAGCCCCTGGTGGACCCCAAGAAGATCGCCTATCGGCAGAAGGGGGTGGCCGCCCTGGTGAAGGACGCCCCCCTCCGGGAGGCCCTGCGCCAGACCCTGGGTCGGGTGGGGGACCTGGAGCGGTTGACCGCCCGCCTGAGCTGCGGGAGCGCCGGGGCGCGGGAGCTCCAGGCCCTGGGCGCGGCCCTGGAGCCGGTGGCCCAGGTGATGGCCCAGCTGGCCGGACTGCGCGCCCCCATCTGCAAGGACCTGCTGGCCCAGATGGACGCCCTGACCGACCTCACCGGGGAGCTGAGCCGGGCCCTGCGGGGGGAGGCGCTGCCCCTGACCGTCCGGGAGGGCGGGATGATCGCCCGGGGGTACGACCCCCAGGTGGACCACTGCCTGGACCTGCTGGAAAACGGCGGGCAGGCGGTGGCGGACCTGGAGACCACCGAGCGGGAGCGCACCGGCATCAAGAACCTGAAGATCAAATACAACCGGGTCTTCGGCTACTACATCGAGATCTCCAACGCCTACAAGGGGGAGGTCCCGGAAGAGTACGTCCGCCGGCAGACCATCGCCAACGGCGAGCGGTACATCTCCCCCCGGCTCAAGGCCCTGGAGGAGGAGATCCTCACCGCCCAGGAGCGGGACGCCCAGCTGGAGTACGAGCTGTTTTGCCGCCTCCGGGCCGGGGCGGTGGAGGCCGCCCCCGCCATTTTGCGGGACGCCGACGCCGTCGCCCAGCTGGATGTGCTCTGTTCCCTGGCCGACCTGGCCCAGGAGGAGCGGTACGTCTGCCCCAAGGTGGACAACAGCCTGATCCTGGACATCAAGGACGGGCGGCACCCGGTGGTGGAGAAGACCCTGACCGAGGGGCTGTTCGTCCCCAACGACATCTACCAGGACGGGGAGGGCACCCGCCTCTACCTCATCACCGGGCCCAACATGGCGGGCAAGTCCACCTATATGCGCCAGGTGGGGCTCATCGTGCTCATGGCCCAGATGGGCTCCTTCGTCCCCGCCAAGCGGGCCCACATCGGGGTGGTGGACCAGGTGTTCACCCGCATCGGCGCCTCCGACGACCTGGCCGGGGGCCAGTCCACCTTCATGGTGGAGATGGGCGAGGTGGCCTACATCCTCAAGGAGGCCACCTCCCGGAGCCTGCTCCTCCTGGACGAGATCGGCCGGGGCACCTCCACCTATGACGGGGTGGCCATCGCCCGGGCGGTGCTGGAGTACTGCGCCGGGACGATCCGGGCCCGCACCCTCTTCTCCACCCACTACCACGAGCTGACCAACATAACCAGCACGGTGGCGGGGGCGATGAACTTCAACGTGGCGGTGCAGAAGCAGGGGGACAAGGTGGTCTTCCTGCGGAAGATCGTCCCCGGCGGGGCCAGCAAGAGCTACGGCGTGGAGGTGGCCGCCCTGGCCGGGGTGCCCGAGGGGGTGCTCCGCCGGGCGGGGGACCTGCTGAAGGAGATCGAGATGCGAAACGAGCTGCGCCGGGAGAAGACGGGCCGGGTGACCCTGCCTCCGGAGGAGGAGGTGGTGGTCCACGGGGAGAACGGCCCCCAGCGGATCACCGCCTGGGAGCTGGCCGCCTTCCAGAAGACCCAGCGGGCCCGCGCCGCCCTGGAGAAGGGCCTGCCGGTGGAGCCCCGGTGGCAGAGGGTGCTGCCCTTGGACCCGGACCTGATGGCGGAGACCTACGCCACCGGCCTGCCCATCCTCTACAAGCTCTCCCAGACCGACCTGAACGGCCTCACCCCCCTGGAGGCGCTGGAGCTGGTGGCTGAACTGCAGGAGACCATCCGGCGGGAGGACTGGAAATGGGAGCCGTAAAGGGCGCGCGCCGCAGGCCCTGGCGGCCCCAGCTCACCCGGCGGGAGCGGCGGATGGGGCTGGTGTTTTTCCTCCTCTACCTCACCGCCCTCCCCCTGCTCCTGGGCGGGATGGTGCGGACGCTGGACGAGCGGCTGGAGCTGGCCCTCACCTCCGCCCAGTCCAGCGCCGCCTACTACACCCTCATCCTCCTGGCGCTCATCGCCGTGTTCTGGGACTTTCTCCGCAACGCCTGGGCCATCCTCCGGGACAACCTGCGCCCCAGCCTGGTGGCCTTCGGGGCGGGGTTTTTCGCCGCCCTGGGGCTGACCTGCCTGGCGGGGCTTCTCCCCCTCCCGGTGACCAACCCGGAGATCGTCACCTACAAGGCCCAGCTGGTGGGGGCCCCCGCCGCCACCTGGGCGGTGGCGGGCCTGCTGCGCCCGGCGGTGGAGGAGATCCTCTACCGGGGCTTCCTCTTCGGCGGGGCCCGCCGGGAGAGCCGGGGGTGGGCCTACCTCCTGTCCGCCGGGGTCTTCGCCCTGTCGGCGGTGTGGCAGCACGCCCTCTTCTCCGGCAACCCGGCCTATCTGCTCCTGGCGGTGCAGTACCTCCCCCTGGGGCTGGTGCTGAGCTGGAGCTATGAGGTCAGCGGGAGCGTCTACACCCCCATGGTCCTGCGGGGCATGGCCCAGACCATGTTCCTGGTCCTGGCCGCCGCCGCCCCGGGGCAGGCCCCTCCCATGGGCCTGTGAGCGGGCGGGGCGGCGCGATACGCGGAAAGGAGGCGGCCTCTATGGCGCGGATACAGGTCCTGCCCAAGCAGGTGGCGGATATGATCGCCGCCGGCGAGGTGGTGGAGCGCCCGGCCAGCGTGGTCAAGGAGCTGGTGGAGAACGCCGTGGACGCGGGCGCCACCCAGATCACCGTGGAGATCCGCCACGGCGGCGCCACCTACATCCGGGTCACCGACAACGGCAAGGGCATCCCCAAGGAGGAGGTGGCCACCGCCTTTCTGCGCCATGCCACCTCCAAGCTCCGCTCCGCGGAGGACCTGGACCGCATCGGCACCCTGGGCTTCCGGGGGGAGGCGCTGGCGGCCATCGCGGCGGTGAGCTATGTGCAGATGCTCACCAAGCCCGCCGACCAGCCCATGGGGTACAGCTACGCCATCGAGAACTCCGAGCCCCAGGAGGCGGGGGACGCGGGCTGTCCCGACGGCACCACCGTGGTGGTGCGGGACGTGTTCTTCTCCGTCCCCGCCCGGTATAAATACCTCAAGGCGGACGCCGCCGAGGCCGCCGCCATCCACGGCATCCTGGAGCGCCAGGCCCTGGCCCACCCGGCGATCTCCCTGCGCTTCCTCCGGGACGGCAAGAGTGTCTTCACCACCGCCGGGGACGGGGACATCCGCAAGGTGGCGGAGCTGGTCCTCCCCGGCCAGAGCGCCCAGCTGTTGGAGGTCCGGGCGGACCAGGGGCCGGTGACCGTCACCGGCTACGTGGGCCGTCCCACCCAGTGCCGCGCCACCCGGAACGGCCAGTTCACCTTCGTCAACGGCCGGTGGATCAAGTCCAAGCTCCTCACCGCCGCCCTCGAGCAGGCCTACCAGAACCAGCGCATGACAGGCCGCTTCCCCGTGGCCCTGCTCTACCTTCAGATGCCCCTGGACCAGGTGGATGTGAACGCCCACCCCGCCAAGACGGAGGTGCGCTTCATGGAGGAGAAGGCCCTCTTTGGCCGGGTGTACCACGCCGTCTCCGCCGCCCTGAGCGGAGCGGCGGACCGGCCTGCCCTCCAGACCCAGGCGGTGGAGGACCCCGCCCCGGCCTCTCCCCCGCCCGCCTCCGCCCCGGGGGAGGTGACCTTCCGCTCCCCCCCCCCCCCCCCCCCCCCCC
>CANQMK010000026.1 GCA_947624895.1 uncultured Oscillospiraceae bacterium
ATGGCCAACTGCCAGAGCGAGATGAAGAAGGCCGTGGAGTGCGGCTACTGGAACCTGTTCCGCTTCAACCCCGAGGGGGAGGAGGGCAAGAAGTTCGTCCTGGACTCCAAGGCCCCCGCTGGCGGCTATCAGGAGTTCCTGATGAACGAGGCCCGCTACTCCGCCCTGACCCGCTCCTTCCCGGAGCGCGCCAAGGAGCTGTTCGCCAAGAACGAGGACTCCGCCAAGGCCCGCTACGAGCACCTGCTCAAGCTCATCGAGCTCTACAAGTAAGCGACGGACCATCCCCCAAGCGCGCGGCGGCCCCGGGCATTTGCCCGGGGCCGCTTTTTTCGTGCGGGAGAGGGTGGTCGCCGAGGGCAGCACGGAAACCATCTGGACTGACCGCCGCCCTTTTCGCGCGGGAAAGGGCGGAGCGCTGGTCCATGCTGGAGAAGGGAGGAATGGCAGACGCTCTTTTTACGCGGGAAATGCTTCGCCAGTCTGTCTATCTCGCCCCCGACCGCGCACTTGGCTGCCTTTTCGCGCGCGGGGGAAAGGCTTCGCCGCTGTGCCTCCAGCTCCGGCACAGCCGCCACACCGCCTTTTTCGCGGGGGAAAGGCTTTGCCACTCGGCGGAGGGGGCGCCCCTTTCGACCTGTGGGGCGAGGCGTTTCCTTCCGACGTGGGGCGAGCGATCGCCGGAATGGGGCAAGGGCGGTGTTTGCCGGGGGCGGGGACGTTGGGCTTTCCGCCTGAGCGGGAAACCGCCGACGGGGCGGCGGCCAAAAAGTTTCCCCGCCGACTTGTCCCGGGGGGAGAAGTATGGTAGAATACGTGTTTAGAAAGAGAGACGGGGGGAGGGAGAGGCGTGCGGCATTTGATCGACTTTGGGGATATGACCCGGGGGGAGTGGGACGCGCTGTACCGGCGGACCCAGGACATCCTGGAGGGGCCGGAGCGGTACCTGGACGCCTGCCGGGGCAAGGTGTGCGCCAGCCTGTTCTACGAGCCCTCCACCCGCACCAACTTCTCCTTCCAGACCGCCATGCTCCGGCTGGGCGGCACCGTCTTTGGCTTCGCCGACCCCAAGAGCTCCTCCACCGCCAAGGGGGAGAGCCTGAAGGACACCATCACCATGGTCTCCGGCTACGCCGACGTGATCGTGATGCGGACCCCTTGGGAGGGGGCGGCCAAGGCCGCCTCTCTCTACTCCCATGTGCCGGTGATCAACGCCGGGGACGGCGGGCATATGCACCCCACCCAGACCATCGCCGACCTGACCACCATGCAGCGGCTCCGGGGGGGCGTGGACGGCCTGACCATCGGGGTGTGCGGCGACCTGAAGAACGGGCGCACCGTCCACTCCCTCATCAAGGCCATGGAGAAGTTCCGGGACGTGCGCTTCTACCTCATCTCCCCCAGGGAGCTGGCTCTGCCCCAGTATATGAAGGCCTTTCTGCGCCAGCAGGGGATCCCCCATCTGGAGGTCACCAGCCTGGAGTCGGTGATCCCCCAGCTGGACGTGCTGTATATGACCCGGATCCAGAAGGAGCGGTTTGTGGACCCCTTGGAGTATGAGCGGTGCAAGGGGGTCTACATCCTCACCCGGGACAAGCTGGACCGGGCCAAGTCCGACCTGCTGGTGATGCACCCTCTGCCCAGGGTGGACGAGATCCACGTGGACGTGGACGACGACCCCCGGGCGGTCTACTTCCAGCAGGCCCGCTACGGGATGTTCGCGCGGATGGCGCTGCTCTCCGACCTGGCCAACCAGCCCCGGTGGGACCGGGTGGAGCCGGTGGAGATCGGCCGCGGGCCGGTGTGTCACAACCCCACCTGCATCACCCAGACGGAGTGGTATCTGCCCCCGCTGACCCGGGAGCTGGAGGGGAAGACCTGCTGCGCCTTCTGCGACAAGGAGCTGACGTGACCGAGCCGGGGGCGCGGGGCAGGGCGCTCTTCTGCGCCTTTTCCGCCGGGGTGTTCCTGGCGGTCTACCTCCTGCCCCCGCTCCTGTGGCCCTGGCTGGGCGCCGGAGCGCTGGCGCTGGCGGGGCTGTTCCTCCGGCAGAGGCGGAGGGTGGCCGCCCTGGCCTGCCTGGGGGCGGCGGCGGGGCTGTGCTGGTGCGGGGCGTATCGGGCGGTCTTTTTCGCCCCCGCCCAGGCGCTGGACGGGCGGCAGACCACCGTGACCCTGGCCCTCTCCCAGTCCCCCACCCCCACCGCCTACGGGGCGATGGCCGACGGCTGGGTGCTCCAGCCGGGGCGGGCCCCGGTCCAGGGGATCCTCTACGGCGGAGAGGAGCTGTTGGAACTGGGGCCGGGGGACCGGGTCACCGCCCTGGCCAACTGCTCCCAGACCGCCCTGCGCCCGGAGACCCGCTTCACCGCCCGGGCCACCCGGGGGGTCTTTTTGCGCCTGATCGCCATCGGGCCCACAGAGGCGGAGCGGGGGGACGGCGTCCCCTGGTGGTGCCTGCCCCGGTGGTGGGGCCAGCGGCTGGGGGAGAGCATACAGCGGGTCCTGCCCGAGGATGTCTCCGGCCTGCTCCGGGCGATGGTCACCGGCGACCGGGCGGGGCTGGACGGCCCCACCGCCACCGCCCTGAAGCGGGCGGGGGTCTCCCACCTGGTGGCGGTGAGCGGGATGCACGTGGGCTTTCTCATGAGCTTTCTCACCCTCTTCACCGGCTACGACCCCAAGAGCCGGGCACTGGTGGGGGTCCCGGTGATGGTGTTTTTCGCCCTGGCGGTGGGCGGCTCCCCCTCGGTGGTCCGGGCGTGCTGTTTTCAGCTGGCGCTGTTGGCCGCCCAGCTCTTTGGCCGGGAGACGGAGCAGTGGACGACCCTGTGGGGCACCCTGGCCCTGCTGTTGCTGTTGGACCCCTTCTCGGCGGCCAATGTGAGCCTCCAGCTCTCCTTCGCCGCCGTGGCGGGGATGGCGCTGGTGACCCCCAGGGCCTACGCCGCCACCGGGCGGGTCCAGGTGGGGGAGAAGGTCTGGGGGAGCCGGTGGATCAACGCCGCCCTCCGCCTGGGGCGGCGGCTGTTGGCGGCCACCCTGGGGGCGAGCCTCTTTACCATCCCCCTGTGCGCCTGGTACTTCCGCAGTGTCTCCCTGGCCGCGCCGCTGACCAATCTGCTGGTCCTGCCTGTGGCGGGGGTCCTCTTCGCCGGAGGGCTGGTGGCGGGGCTGGTGGGGATGGCCCTGCCCGGGGCGGGCGCCGCGCTGGGGTGGGTGTTGGCCTGGCCGGCCCGGTACGCCCTGTGGGTGGTGGGCGGAGTGTCCGCCCTGCCGTACAGCTGTCTGCCCATCGTCCGGGGTGGGTACGCCCCGGCGCTGGGGCTGGCCTATCTTCTGGTCCTGGCCGCCGTCTTCCTCCCCCGGCGGAGGCGGTGGGTCCTGCTGGCCTGCGGGGTGGGGCTGGTGGTGGGGAGCGTACTGCTGACCCGCTGGGGCGTCTCCGTCGCCGGGGCCACCGTGGCGGTGCTGGACGTGGGCCAGGGCCAGAGCGTGGCGCTCCTCTCCGGGGGACAGACCGCCCTCATCGACTGCGGCGGGGACAGCCTCACCGACCCCGGGGACGTGTGCGCCGACTAC
Organism: uncultured Oscillospiraceae bacterium; assembly: GCA_947624895.1. Taxonomy (GTDB): domain Bacteria; phylum Bacillota; class Clostridia; order Oscillospirales; family Oscillospiraceae; genus MGBC124762. Next base: position 3,583 of record CANQMK010000026.1, read on the forward strand.
CTGGCCGCCCTGGGGGAGACCCGGCTGGACAAGCTCATCCTCACCCACTACCACGACGACCACACCAACGGCCTGCCCGCCCTCTTTGCCCGGATGGAGATCGGGGAGGTGATCCTCCCCGCCATGGACCACGACGAGGCCCGCCAGGGGGAGGTGCTGGCCCTGGCCCAGATGGAGGGGGCCCAGGTGACCTGGCTGGAGCGGGACACCGCCCTCCCCCTGGGGCGGATGACCCTCACCCTCTACGCCCCACGGGGGGCGGGAGAGGCCAACGAGGAGGGGCTGAGCGCCCTCGCCCAAACCGGGGCGTTTTCCATGCTGGTGACCGGGGATATGGATCAGACGGTGGAGGAGCGGCTGGTGGAGACCGGCCACCTGCCCCGGTGCCAGGTGCTGGTGGCGGGGCACCACGGCTCCCGCTCCGCCACGGGGGAGACCCTGCTGGACGCCATCGGGCCGGAGAGCGTCATCTGCTCCGTGGGGGCGGACAACCCCTACGGCCACCCCCATGACGAGACCCTGGAGCGGCTGGCCCGCCGGGGCGTCCGGGTCTACCGCACCGACCGGCAGGGGACGGTCACCCTGCGGGTATCCCCCTAGAAAGGAGGTCCTATCATGCCACCCAAGGCGAAGCCGGATCAGAGCGCCCTGAAGACGCTGAAGGCCCAGCTGAAAAGCCAGGCGCTGGGGCAGCTCTATGTGTTCCACGGGGAGGAGACCTACCTCCGGGACTACTATCTGGACCAGGCCCGGGCGCTGCTGCTGCCCCCGGGGACGGAGGATTTCAACTGCAAGGTGCTGGAGGGGAAGGACACCAGCGCCCGGGAGATCGCCGCCGCCGCCGACTGCCTGCCCATGATGGCCCAGCGCACCTTGGTGCTGGTGCGGGACTACGACCTCTTCAAGGTCCCTGAGGGGGAGCGGGCGGTCCTGTTGGACTACTTCGCCGACCTGCCCGACTACCTGTGCCTGATCTTCCTCTACGACACCATCGACTACAAGCCGGACGCCCGGACCAAGCTGGCCGGGGCGCTGAAGGAGCACGGGCTGGTGGTGGAGTTCCCCCGGCAGAAGCAGGGGGACCTGGTGGACTGGATCCTACGCCGTTTCAAGGCCACCGGCCACACCGTCGACACGGAGACCGCCCGATACCTCCTCTTTCTGTGTGGGGACCTGATGCAGAACCTGGCCGGGGAGATCGGCAAGATCGGCGCCTACGCCAAGGGGAGCCGGGTCACCCGGCAGGACATCGACGCCCTGGCCACCCCCCAGATGGACGCGGTGGTCTTTCAGCTCACCGACTGCCTGAGCGTCAAGGACTACGACCGGGCCCTGGGCATCCTGGCGGACCTTCTGCATATGCAGGAGAGCCCCCAGAATGTCCTGGGGGCGCTGGGGAAGTACCTGCGCCAGCTCTACACCGCTCGGGTCGCCCTGGAGACCCGGCGGAGCGCCGACGACCTGCGCGCCCTGTGGGGGATGCACCCCTATCCGGCGGGGAAGCTCATGGCGGCGGCCCGGCGGGTCAGCCTGCCCTGGTGCCGGGAGGCTCTGGTCCGGGCCGCCCGGGCCGACCAGACCATGAAGTCCACCGGGGCCGTCCCCGGCCAGGTGCTCACCGACCTGGTCCTCTCCCTGGCCCATGGATAAGCCGCGGGTCCGGGAGGTGATCCTGGTGGAGGGGCGGTACGACAAGAACACCCTGAGCCAGGTGGTGGACGCCCTCATCCTCACCACCGAGGGCTTTGGCATCTTCAAAGACCCCCAGCGGGCCGCCCTCTTCCGCCGCCTGGCCCTGGAGCGGGGGGCGGTGGTGCTCACCGACCCGGACGGCGCGGGGCTGGTCATCCGCAACCACCTCAAGGGCATCCTCCCCCCGGAGCGGGTGAAGATGGCCTACATCCCCGCCGTGGCCGGCAAGGAGCGGCGCAAGACCAGGCCGGGACGGGAGGGGAAGCTGGGGGTGGAGGGGATGGACCGGGCCACCCTTCTCCGGGCCCTGGAGCGGGCGGGGGCCACCCTGGAGGGGGCGGAGGCCCCCCGGAGCGAGCCCCGGTTCACCAAGGCGGCGCTCTACGACCTGGGCCTCACCGGCACCCCCGGGGCCGGGGCGCGCCGCGGGGCGCTTCTGCGGGCGCTGGAGCTGCCGGAGAACCTCTCCACCAACGCCCTGATGGAGGTGCTGGAGCGGATCACCACCCCCCGGGAGGTGGCGGAGTTGCTGGGGGAATAAGGGCGCCTGGTTTTTCCGTTGCGCGGGGTCGAAAAATGTACTATAATATCTCTGTGTGGCGTATGCGCCCGCCCCCGGCGGGCGCGTTTTCACGGTGGGGACGGCCCGCCACCCCGGCGGACGCCACGGAGATCCGATCTCTCAGGGAGGCGAGGGAACTTGGCTTCGACTTTGGGCGTCTATCTCCATATCCCCTTCTGCAAGAGCAAGTGCGAATACTGCGACTTCTACTCCCTCCCCGGCCACGGGGAGCGGACGGGGGCCTATGTCCAGGCCCTGCGGGCCCACATCGACGAGACCGCCCCCCTGGCCCGGGACTACCGGGTGGACACCGTCTACTTCGGCGGCGGCACGCCGCTGATGGTGGGGGAGAAGGCCCTGTGCGACCTGCTGGGGCTGATTAAAAAGCGCTTCCGGGTGGAGCGGGACGGGGAGATCACCGTGGAGGTCAACCCGGACTCGGTGAGCCTGAAGGCACTGAAGCGCCTGCGCCGGGCGGGGTTCAACCGGCTGTCGCTGGGGATGCAGTCCGCCCTGGACAGCGAGCTGGCCGCCGTGGGCCGCCCCCACACCTTCGCGCAGACCTGCCAGGCGGTGGAGTGGGCCAGGAAGGCCAAGTTCAAAAACCTCAGCCTGGACCTGATCTACGGCCTGCCCGGACAGACCCTGGAGAGCTGGCGGCAGACCCTGGAGGCGGCGCTGGCGCTGGAGCCGGAGCACATCTCCGGCTACGGGCTGAAGGTGGAGGAGGGCACCCCCCTGTGGGGCCGGGTGGAGCGGGGCGAGCGCCTGCCGGACGACGACTTCCAGGCGGACGCCTATCTGATGATGGTGGACCTGCTTCAGAGCCGGGGCTACCAGCAGTATGAGATCTCCAACTTCGCCCTGCCCGGGTACGCCTCCCGCCACAACCTGAAGTACTGGCTGATGAAGCCCTACCTGGGCTTCGGCCCCGGCGCCCACAGCGACTTCGGCGCCCGGCGCTACTCCTTCCTCCGGGACCTGGAGGGGTACATCCGCGCGGTGACCTCCGGGGGGCGGCTGCTGGACGAGGACGAGATCATCCCCCCCGGCGAGCGGGCGGCGGAGTACCTGATGCTCCGCCTGCGCACCGTCCGGGGCATCGAGGAGTGGGAGTACCGCCGGGAGTACCTGATGGACTTCGACCCGCTGCTGGCCCTGCTCACCCAGTACGAGCGCCAGGGCTGGGCCAGGCAGGACCAGGGCCGCTGGGCCTTTACCCCGGAGGGGTTTTTGCGCTCCAACCAGCTCATCGGCCAGCTCCTGGAGCACCAGGCCAAGGCCACCCTGCCCTCCACCCTTCACTATCTGCGCCGCCGGGAGGGGAAGTAGGCCCCGCCCCGCCCCCGCCTGGACGGGGGATATCCAATGGAGGAATTTTCTATGAAACGTCGGCTGTTGGCCATTTTTTTGATCCTCGCCCTGGCTCTGGCCCCCGCCGCCCAGGCCTCCCAGGCCCTGGGGTGGGAGCTGGAGCGGACGGACACCCAGCTGGGCCCCGGGGTGACCCTCACCACCCAGACCTTCTGGGGGGACAGCGTCCAGGACTACCGGGCGGAGAAATACGTCACCTACACCCCCGGCCAGGGGAGCGTGCCCATGGTGCGCTACGGCGCCACCGTCCCCGCGGTCACCACCGTGGTGGGCCTGGGCAAGACCTTGGAGGGCTGGGCCGGACGGGTGCTGGCCGGGGCCAACGGGGACTACTTCGTCATGGCCTCCGGCGTGCCCCTGGGGATGATCATCACGGGGAAGGTGCTTCGGACCTCCGCCTCCTACCACTACGCCGTGGGCTTTCTGCCCGACGGCTCCGCCTTCGTGGGCAAGCCGGAGATGACCATCACCGCCTCCTTTTCCGGGGGGCGGCTGGCGGTGAGCGGCGGGTACAACAAGGCGCGGGAGGCCCAGGGGGGCTACACCCTCTTCAACCCCGACTTCGGCGGCGTCACCCGGGCCTCCGGGGAGGGGATCAACGTGGTGCTCCGGCCGGTGGTGGTGCCGGAGGACTACGTGGCCCCCGCCAGACCGGCGGCCTTCGAGGACCCGGAGCCGGACCAGGAGGCGGACCCCGCCGCCTGGGAGGCGTGGAGCCAGGCCAAGGCCCAGCGGGAGCAGGAGATCGACCAGTGGGCCCAGAGCCTGGCCGCGTCGGTGGCCGGGTTTGAGACCCAGCCCGCCCAGCTCGCCGTGGGCGGGACGCTCACCTGCGTGGTGGAGTCGGTGACCCGGCAGAGCGGCGGCGTGGCCATCCCGCCGGATCGGCTGGTCATGTCCATCGACGCGGGAGGCGGCGCGTACCTGGTCCAGGCGTTGGCCGGACTGCGGGTGGGGGAGCGGATGGACCTGTCCGTCTCCACCCCCGACGCCCGGTGGAGCGAGGTCACCGAGGCCATCGGGGCCTACCAGTGGATCCTGCGGGACGGGGCGGTGGCCGACGGTCTGGAGGCCGGGTCCTCCCCCCGTACCGCCCTGGGGATCAAGCCGGACGGACAGGTGATCCTCTACACCATCGACGGCCGCCAGCCCGGTCTCAGCGTGGGGGCCACCCAGACCCAGGTGGCCAAGCGGCTGTTGGAGCTGGGGTGCGCCCAGGGGATTCTCTTTGACGGCGGCGGCTCCACCACCCTGGGGGCCACCGGGGCGCTGGAGAGCCAGTTCGCCCTTCTGAACAGCCCCTCCGACGGCAGCCAGCGGGCGGTGACGGACGCGCTGTTCTTCCTGTCCACCCTCTCCGCCACCGGGGTTCTGGGCAGTCTCTACATCCAGCCCCACAGCGCCCTCATGCTCTCCGGGGCGAGGCAGAGCCTGTCCGCCCGGGGCATCGACACGGGCTACTTCCCCCTGGGGGAGGAGCCGGTGCCCGACGTGACCTACACCGCCCAGGGACAGGGGCGGATCGAGGGGAATGTGCTGGTGGCCCAGGGGGAGACGGGGACGGTCACCGTCACCGCCACCGCCCCCGGCGGCGTCACCGGGACCGCCACCTTCAACGTGGTGGACACCCCCCACCAGATCACCGTCACCAACACCGCCACCGGCAAGGCGGTCACCAGCCTGAACCTGGACCCGGGACAGAGCGTCGCCCTGTCCGCCTCCTCCACCTGGTACAAGCTGCCCCTCCAGGGGGACAACAGCTGCTACACCTGGACGGTGGACCCGGCGGCGGGCACGGTGGACGCCATGGGCGTCTTCACCGCCGGGCCCCGGGCGGCCTCGGGGACGCTGACGGTGGCGGCGGGGAGCAAGAGCGTCTCCATCCCCGTCTCGGTGGGCGGCCACGTCCACGCTCTGGAGGACTTTGAGGGGGAGGCCCCCGCCCTCACCGGCGAGGGCGCCCAGGCCGCCTGCGTGACGAGCCAGGCGAAGCTGGGCTATCAGAGCCTGGAGATCGCCTATCCCCAGGACGGGCCGTCCCAGCTGACCTGGGAACAGCCGGTGGAGCAGGGAGAGAGCTGCCTGGGCTTCTGGCACCGCAACGAGGCCGCCCTGGCCCTGGACTTCCGCCTCCTGCTGGCGGACGGGCAGACCCAGGCCGCCCGGGCCGACCTGCCCGCCGGGGTGGAGTGGCAGTACTGCCTGCTGCCCATCCCGGAGACCACCACGGCGATCCAGGGGCTGGAGCTCCTGCCCGCCTCGGACGGGGCCGCCCAGGTGGAGACAGGGCGGCTGTACCTGGACCACTTTGTCACCACCAACGGCAACGTCCGGGACACCACCGCCCCCACCGCCTCCCTGAGCCGGGAGGGGGGAACGCTCCGGGCCGCCCTTTCGGACAACAGCGACAAGACCTTCGCCCCGGAGCGCCTCGCTCTCACCCTGGACGGCCAGCGGGTGGACTTCACCCTGGAGGGGAACGCCCTCACCGCCGCCCTGAACGTGGGCGACGGCAAGGCCCACCGGGTGAGCCTGGAGGTCCAGGACGCCTCCGGCAACCGGTCCCGTGCCTCCCTGGACATCCCCGGCGACCCGGCGGCGGCCCTGCCCTTTACCGACATCGACGACCACTGGGCCAAGGAGAACATCGTCTACCTGGCCCAGCAGGGGGTGACCAATGGCCGCCAGGTCGGGGACGGGAGCTATATCTTCGACCCCCAGGCCAACATCACCCGGGGGGAGTTCGCCGCCATGCTGGCCCGGTGGCTCCGGGCGGACCTGACCGAATATGAGGGGGCGGCCCTGCCCTTCGCGGACGCCGACCAGATCCCCGCCTGGTCCCGCCCGGCGGTGGCCTACCTCTACGAGACGGGGACCATGGCCGGCAGCCTGGAGGGGGACACGCTCTACGCCCGGTCGGAGGCGCCCATCACCCGGGCCCAGGCCATCACCATGCTGGGCCGGGTCCAGGCCAAGGGCTATGAGGCCCAGGGGGAGACCTTCACCGACGACGGCGACATTCCAGACTGGGCGAGGGAGTACGTCTACACGCTGGCCGGACAGGGCGTGGTGAGCGGCTACGCCGGGTACGTCCGGCCCCAGGCGTCCATCACCCGGGGCGAGGTGGCCAAACTGCTCACCGCCCTGCGGTGACGGCGAGGGGAGGGGAGCGCTATGGCGCGGCAGAGCAACCAGAAGAGCAAGCTCCTGCGGGAACTGGCGTTTTTGCGCCGGGAGTCGGACGAGGAGCACCCCGTCTCCACCCAGGATATCCTGGACGACCTGGCCCGGAACGGGATCGGGGCGGAGCGCAAGAGCGTCTACTCCGACCTGGAGACCCTGGTCGAGTGCGGCTATGACATCCAGCGCCGCCCCGGGCCCGGCGGGGGCGTGTGGCTGGGGGAGCGGGAGTTCGAACTGGCGGAGCTGAAGCTGCTGGTGGACGCGGTGGAGTCCAGCCGGTTCATCACCAAGCGCAAGTCCACCGACCTCATCGCCAAGCTGGCCGACCTCACCTCCCGCCACCAGGCCAGCGCCCTCCGGCGGCAGGTCTACATGGGCCAGCGGGTGAAGTCCATGAACGAGAGCGTGTACTACTGCGTGGACGCCATCCACACCGCCATCGCCCAGGGGAAGATGGTCACCTTCCGCTACTTCGACTTCAACAGCAGGAAGGAGAAGGTCTTCCACCGCGATGGGGCGCGGTATCAGGTCTCCCCCTTCTGCCTGGTGTGGGACAACGCCAACTACTACCTGGTGGGCCAGGAGCCGGGGGAGAGCCACACCCGCCACTACCGGGTGGACAAGATGGCCCAGGCGGATATCTCTCCGGAGCGCGCCCAGGTGCCCCGGGACTTCGACCCGGCGGTCTACACCGCCCGCTATTTCTCCATGTACTCCGGCTATCAGGCCCGGGCGCGCCTGCGCTGTCACCAGTCCCTGGCCGGGGTGATTTTGGACCGCTTCGGCCAGGAGGTCATGCTGGTGCCCGACGGGGCGGAGCACTTCACCGTCACGCTGGACGTGGTGATCTCCCCCCAGTTCTGGGGCTGGCTGGCGGGGCTGGGACCCCAGGCCAAGCTCCTGGAGCCGGAGTCCGCCGTCCGGGAGTACCGGACCTACCTCCAAAGTCTTCTGGACTGAACCAAAGCCTCCGGCGAGAGCCGGAGGCTTTTTCACGCGGCGGGGAGGGGCCGCTCGGGGTGGATGGGGGGATTTCACGCCGGATTTGTTGAAAACGCTGGAGGGTGCCGGTATACTTCATTCTGTAATGTTGTATCAATGTGAGGAGGAGCGGCGCATGGAGATCCAGATACGGACCCTGGACCGGGGGGAGCTGCCCGGCTTTCGGCCCTACCTGCTTCCCGCCGCCGCCCAGGCCATCGAGCGAGAGGACCCCGACCTGGTGGCGCTGGGGGCGGTGTCCGGGCGGCACTCCCTGGGCGCCATCGCCGCCCGCCTGGGGGAGAGCGGAGACGCCGCCCTCACCGACCTGTTCGTGGACGAGGCCGCCCGCCGTCAAGGGGTGGGCCTGTGCCTGGTCCAGGCCCTCCAGGCCGCCCTGACGGAGCGGGGCGTGGCGCGGCTGACCGCCGACTACGCCCTGGGGGAGGAGGACCTGGCCGCCATGGACGCCCTGCTGGTGAAGGCGGGGGCCACCACCCCCTGGCTCCGGGCGCTGAGTTTTCAGGCGGACTCCCGGGACTACCGGGACCACCCCCTCCTGGGGGTCTGCTTCACCCCCCGGTACAAGACGCCGCCGGGGATCGTCCCCTTCTACCAGCTCCCCCGGGAGGCGCTGGAGGCGCTGGAGACGGCGGATGACATCCCCCACATCCTCTCCTGGGCCCTGCTGAAGGACCGGGCGGTCCCCGACCTGTCGGTGGCGGCGGTCCGGGAGGGGCGGGTGCGGGCCTACCTGCTGGCGGAGGAGAGCGTCGACGGCGGCTTCGTCCTCCTGGCCGCCTTCCGGCGGGAGGGTTCCCTGGCCTCCGACTTTCTGCGGCTGCTGCGGGAGCTGCTCAGCCGGTGCTGGTACTGGCGGGGCGGGGACTTCCCCTTCTACTTCTCCGCCATCAACGAGCACACCACGGAGCTGGCCCTCTCCCTGATGGAGGAGCGGCGGGAGGAACGGGAGGAGCACATCTGCGCCATTTTCCTGACCCCGGAGGAGGACGGCGCGCAGGCGGGATCCGGCTGACCGACCCACAGGGCCTGATCGACGAGGATTTTTACAAGCGGGCGGACGCCTGCGCCGGGTCGGGGGTGGACGCGATCATCGCCCGGGACCTCGGAGAACTCCTGGGTGGGGGACTTCCCACCCCCTTCGCCCAGAAGCGACAGCCGAAGTTTCTCAAAAAGAACTTGGGGGACAAGGCGGCGGAGAACTTCCTGAACTTGAGCGAGTCCTTCGCGAACGACCGGGCGATAGCGGAGTCCAGCCTGGAGTCGATGGCGGGTCGGGGCTCGGACTACTCCTCGAAGATGCGGAAAAAATATCGGGACCTCCGCAGGAAGGGGACGGCGTACGTTCAGCCCTATGCCCTTTTCGAGCAGATGAAGTAAGGAAAAGCAGTATGAAAAGGCCCGCGGGAGCGCGGGAAAAGGGAGGCGCGGCACCATGTCACAGATCTATCAGCCCCGCCGCAGGGGGCGGACCGCCCCGGCGGAGATACAGAAGCAGGCCCCGACGCCTGGGCCATCCCTCCATGAGCTGGCCGCGGGAGCGCGGCCCAGCGCGGAGCAGATGGGCCGCCGGGTGGACCTGCCCGACGCCATCCGGGAGAAGATGGAGGCATCTTTTGGGGCGGACTTCTCCGGGGTGAGACTGTATGAGTCCCCCACGGTGGAGGAGGCCGGGGCGGAGGCCATGACCATGGGCTCCAATGTGGCCTTCGCCCCGGGGCAGTTGGACCTGGCCTCCACCTCCGGCCAGGCGCTGTTGGGGCACGAGCTGTCCCACATGGTCAGCCAGGCAAGGGGCGAGAGTGCCGGACGGGGTTTTTTGGCGGACCAGGGCCTGGAGGCCCAGGCGGACCGGCAGGGTCTTCTGGCTGCCCAGGGGGAGAGCGCCTACGCCGGGCCGGTGACGCCCCTCAGCGCCAGCGCCGTGCCCGCCTCCGCCGCGGGGGTGGCCCAGGCCAAGAAGAAGAAGGACGTGGCGAGAGAGGCCCTGGATCAGGGGGCCCAGGGAGGGATCCCGGAGGGCGTGGACCCAGGAGAGGCGATGATGGATACCATTCAGAAGAGGGGTCATCGGCCGCGGGACACGAATATGCAGCTCCTGACGAGGCAGGGTGCCTCTGACAGCTACTATGAATACGCCAGTCAAAGATTGGCCACCATGACGGACAGGCGTGAGCGGAATAAGTTCCTGAATATCCTCACGCAGGGCACGATGAAGGATATCCATAGCTATATCAAGCAAGACGCGCTGGATACGACCCAGAGCATGACGGGCGCGTCGGCGGCCATGAACAGCGAAAGCTTCAAGGCGCGCGCGGCGGCCTACGCCGGGTCGGGCGCGACGGCGGCGCGCTCCCAGGCGCTCCAGACCCTCAGCCCCGAGTTTCTAGGCGTGCTGCTGGGCAAGGAGGGAGCGGCGGCGTTCCAGAGCGCGTCCGAGAACTTCAGCGGCGACCGGGAGATGGCGAAGTACAGCATGGAAGCCTACGCCACAGGCGTGGATGAAAATAGTCAGGGACTCCGTCGCAGCGATAGACAGCGAAATCTCCGAAAGGCGTATCGGAAGGCCCGCAGGGGAGGTAAGGGCGCCGACGCTCTGCGCGGGAACAGAGCGAGGCAGGCGGAACCCTGGAGGCTGGAGTATTCGTTCCCGCCGGACTTAGACGAGGCAGATTAAGAAAAAGGAGGCGTGGAACTATGTCTCAAATCTATCAGCCACGCCGCAGGGGGAGGGCCGCCCCGGCGGAGGTACAGAAGCAGACTCCGACGCCCGGGCCATCTCTCCAGGAGCTGGCGGCGGGGGCCATGCCCTCCCAGGCCCAGATGGGCCGCCGGGTGGACCTGCCCGACGCCATCCGGGAGAAGATGGAAAGCTCCTTTGGGGCGGACTTCTCCGGGGTGAGGCTCTACGAGAGCCAGACGGTGGCCGACGCCGGAGCGGAGGCCATGACCATGGGCTCCGACATCGCCTTTGCCCCGGGGCAGTTGGACTTGGCCTCCACCTCCGGCCAGGCGCTGTTGGGACATGAGCTGTCCCATGTGGTCAGTCAGGCCCGGGGCGAGAGCGTGGGCCGGGGCTTTTTGGCGGACCAGGGCCTGGAGGCCCAGGCGGACCGGCAGGGTCTTCTGGCCGCCCAGGGGGAGAGCGCCTACGCCGGACCGGTGACCCCTCTGAGCGCCAGCGCGGTGCCCGTCGCCGCCGCGGGGCCTATGCAGGCGAAAAAGCAATCCACCATCAACGCCGAGCAGGAGGCAGCTTTGGAGGGGGCCACTCTTCCGGGCTACTCCCACCCCATCAAGCGGGCCATGGCCAAGAAGCACTGGAACGACACCCGGGCCAGACGCGCCCAGGAGCAGATCACCGCCTATAAGCACCTGGGGACGGAAGCCGACCTGGACGATGTGGGGAGCCTGGGCGATGCGGATACCACCGCGGCGATGGACCGCGGGGTGGCGGAGTACTGGCGCAAGCGGGATCTGGCCGGTCAGTATTACAGCAGGGCCAAGAAAGCCTATGAGGAGGGCGGCGGGGACACCTCGCTGCTGGCGTCGCCCGAAAACTTCGACCCCAACACACCGGGAGAGCGGGTGTCGGACTACATCGAAGGGCTGATGCTCCAGGCGGGAGACGACCCGGAGAAGCACGCCGAGATCCTGAAGGCCTTCGCCGAGCGGGATACCGAGAAGGTCGGCAAGTACATGGGCGACGACATCAAGCGCACCGTCCACCTGGAGTACAACTCCGCCGGCTTGCTCAGCGCGGACAAGGGGGCCGCCGCCGCTGAAATGGGACGGCGGGGGGCGGATTTTTACCGGGTGCGCGCGCTGGGCAAGCTGATGCCGGAGATGATCCAACGCTTTGGCGTTACCCAGGATGCCCTGGGACTCCCGGACGACCAGGCGATGACGGTCTTCAACAAGCGAACCAGGGATATGGAGTCGGACGAGCGGGTGTTTTGGAGGCGGGCTAACGCCCAAACCCAGAGCGACCCGAAGGAGATCACCCGATCTGTCCGAAAGGGGGCCCAGGGGCCGGCCGAACCCACCCCGGAGGAGCGGGCCGCTTACGCCCGCGCGGCCGAAGCAACCGTACGTTACAACCGTGGTCAGCGCCTATGAGCAGAACCGGCGCGTCGCGTCGGCGCACGGGAGAGGAGGGAGCATGTGATGCCCCAGATGATCTATCGACCCCGCCGCCGGGTCCAGAAGACCCCGGCGGCGAAGGAAGTTCAAACCAGCGCCCCCGGCCCCTCCCTCCAGGAGCTGGCGGCGGGGGCCATGCCCTCCCAGGCCCAGATGGGCCGCCGGGTGAACCTCCCCGAGGCCATCCGGGAGAAGATGGAGAGCTCCTTTGGGGCGGACTTCTCCGGGGTGAGGCTCTATGAGAGCCAGACGATGGCCGACGCCGGCGCGGAGGCCATGACCATGGGCTCCGATATCGCCTTCGCCCCGGGGCAGTTGGACCTTGCCTCCACCTCCGGCCAGGCGCTGTTGGGGCACGAGCTGTCCCATGTGGTCAGCCAGGCAAGAGGCGAGAGCGTGGGCCGGGGCTTTTTGGCGGACCAGGGCCTGGAGGCCCAGGCGGACCGGCAGGGTCTTTTGGCCGCCCAGGGGGAGAGCGCCTACGCCGGGCCGGTAAGTCCGGTGGGGACGAGCGCCGCCGTCTCTGCCGCAGGGCCTATGCAGGCCAAGAAGCAGTCCACCCTGGACGCCGAGGATGAGGCCGCCCGGGAGGGCAAGGAACTGCCCGGTTATCTGCACCCCATCCAGCGCGGCCGCGCCAAGCAGGAGTACCTGGACAAGCGATCGAAGCGCAGGCGAATGGGAGCCAAGGCCACCGACGCCATCAACCAGGCGGAGCAGCAGAAGAGCGATTCCCGGGAGATCTATCTCGCCGCCGCCGAGCAGTTTATGAAGGAGTCGGGGCAGGAGGGGAAGGCGTACTCCACCCTCAAATACTCCACCCGGTATCTGGAGAGCGGTATGAAGGGGCGCACCGAGGAGGAGCGGCAAGCCATGCTGCACGCCTTCAGCTCCCAGGGGAGCGATGAGGAGATTGCCCCCTTCCTCATCCAGGACATCCGCAAATACGGCGCCATCCAGTCAGACGACATCGTGTCCGAGGACGACGAGAAGGTGCTGGACACCTACGCCCGGGACACGATGATCGCCATGCGGCAGGCAGATATGGGTGATGTGATCGGAAAGGGCTTCAACACAGATCTGCTGGTGGGCGAGGGGAAGCTGACCCAGGAGGAGCTGGACGCCTTTTTGTCCAACACCTACGCCGGGGATCTGAACGCCGCCGCCAGCACCGCCTATATTCTGCAGATGATGGGATCTGACGACCCGGACATCGCGGAGCCGGGGCGCGTCCAATACGAGCGATCCTTAGAGGACAGGGCGGCTCGCCGTGCGGCCAACCAGGCCCGCCGCCGTTGAGGGGAGGAAAAAACCATGTCACAGACCTATCAAGCCCGCCGCAGAGTCCAGGAGGCTCCGGCGGCGAAGGAAGTTCAAACCAGCGCCCCCGGGCCGTCTCTCCAGGAGCTGGCGGCGGGAGCGCGACCCAGCGCGGAGCAGATGGGCCACCGGGTGGACCTGCCCGACGCCATCCGGGAGAAGATGGAGAGCTCCTTCGGGGCGGACTTCTCCGGGGTGAAGCTCTACGAGTCCCCCACGGTGGAGGAGGCCGGGGCGGAGGCCATGACCATGGGCTCCGATATCGCCTTCGCCCCGGGGCAGTTGGACCTGGCCTCCACCTCCGGCCAGGCGCTGTTGGGGCACGAGCTGTCCCACGTGGTCAGCCAGGTCCGGGGGGAGAGCGTGGGCCGGGGCTTCCTGGCCGACAGCGGCCTGGAGGCCCAGGCGGACCGGCAGGGTCTTCTGGCCGCCCAGGGGGAGAGCGCCTACGCCGGGCCGGTCACGCCCCTCAGCGCCAGCGCGGCACCCGTCGCCGCCGCGGGGCCTATGCAGGCCAAGAAGCACACCGGTGAAGAGGTAGAGACGGCCCAGAGGAAAGCTCAACAGTATGGTCGCGAAGAACTTCCCTCCAGGTGGCATCCCATCAAGCGGAGCAAGGCCATCGACGAGTGGCTGAACTTCAATCCAATACCTGTGGATTATAAAGATAGAGATTGAGAAGATTCTGAAAGCAGTCCAGTCACACAGGACGGAGCAGTAAACGAAGCGTGGGATGCGGATACCTCAAACCGACCAAGCCCACTGGACAGGCGGAGGCGGACCCGGCGAAACAACGGAGAGAGGAGGCGCGGGGCCGTGTCCCAGACCTATCAGGCCCGCCGCAGGGCGCGGAAGCCGGCGGCGGAGCAAAAACCGCATATCGCCGCCCCCGGCCCCTCCCTCCAGGAGTTGGCGGCGGGGGCCATGCCCTCCCAGGCCCAGATGGGCCGCCGGGTGGATCTGCCCGAGGCCATCCGGGAGAAGATGGAGAGCTCCTTTGGGGCGGACTTCTCCGGGGTGAGGCTCTATGAGAGCCAGACGGTGGCCGACGCCGGAGCGGAGGCCATGACCATGGGCTCCAGCATCGCTTTCGCCCCGGGGCAGCTGGACTTGGCCTCCACCTCCGGCCAGGCGCTGTTGGGACACGAGCTGTCCCACGTGGTCAGTCAGGCAAGAGGGGAGAGCGCGGGCCGGGGCTTTTTGGCCGACACCGGTCTGGAGGCCCAGGCGGACCGGCAGGGTCTTCTGGCCGCCCAAGGGGAGAGCGCCTACGCCGGGCCGGTGACGCCCTTGAGCGCCAGCGCCGTGCCCGCCGCCGTGGGGCCATTCCAGGCCGCGGGCAAGTCCCTGGACGAGGCGGACAGGGAGCAGTTGGCCCTGAACGACGCGGCGGAGAACAAGGAGGGGCTGGTGACCTCGGAGAACCTGCCCAGCCGGTTCCACTTCATCAAGCGCCGCAGGGCGCTGGACCAGCTGCGCCAGCAGATCGCCCAGCGCCTGGCCCAGGGCCAGCCCGTCCCGGAGGAGCTGGTGGAGAGCCTGGAGTCCCCCCCGGCGGAGGAGAGCCAGGAGCCGGCGCCGCCCCCGGTACAGCAGGAGCCGACGCCTCCGCCCGTCGTGGAGCCGGTGCCGCTCCCGGAGAGTTCCTTTGTGGCGGTGAACAGCCAGGGGGAAGTGACGCCGAGCAGACGGAAAAAGAAGAAGATCAAAAAGTGCAAGAAAAAGGCGGAGGGCCGGGCCAGAAGAGCGAGACAGCAGTTGGAGGAGCAGGGGGTAGACCTGACCGCCCCCATGGGGGACGGCGGGGACAACCTGGCGTACAGCGCCGCCAACATCGACGGGATCACCGCGCCGGTGGGCGAGGAAAAGGAGGA